>JAFWDX010000433.1 GCA_017515945.1 Blautia sp.
GGTTCCTTGACTCGCACATACGTGTGAGTCAAGGAACCTGTCCCCCAGACTCATTCTCATCAGACCATGAAAAAGTCCCTTGACAAGCCGAAACCTCCGTGATAGGATTTTGGTTGAAACCATATTAAACATATCGGTTATATATGAAAACGGAGAAATGCGATGAATTGGGATTTTATCCGGACATTCGCCCCGGAATATGTGCGGGCGGCTGTGCTGACCGTACGGATCGGATTCATGGGCATCGGCTTTTCCCTGTTCATCGGGATGGCTGCTGCAGTCGTACTGCATTTTCGGATCCGGATTCTGCACAGGCTCGCCGCCTGCTACATCGAGCTCAGCAGAAACACTCCGCTGCTCGTACAGCTTTTCTTTTTATATTTTGGTCTGCCAAAGCTGGGGATCCGATTCAGCGCTGAGGCCTGCGGCGTCATCGGGCTGAGCTTTCTGGGCGGAGGTTATATGGCGGAGGCCTTCCGCAGCAGCCTGGAGGCAGTGGATCAGATCCAGTATGAATCGGCCTTCAGCCTCGGCATGAACCGTTTACAGGCCATGAGGGATGTGATCTTTCCCCAGGCATTCGCGACATCGGTTCCGGCTGTCATTGCAAACATGATCTTTTTGCTGAAGGAAACCTCCGTGTTCAGCGGGATCGCGCTGGCTGATCTGATGTATGTGGCCAAGGATCTGATCGGCCTGTACTATCGGACTGCAGAGGCACTGACGATGCTGGTGGTGGCTTACCTGCTGATCCTGCTCCCGCTGTCACTGGCCGGTGCATTTCTGGAAAGGAGACTGTGCTATGCAGGATTTGGGAATTCAGATACTGTTTAAAGGGCAGAACTTTCTCCGCCTGCTCGAGGGGCTGTGGGTCACCATCCGGATCAGCCTGCTGGCCACGGCATTTTCCATTCCGCTGGGAATCTTTCTCGGCATGCTGATGACGCTGAAAAATCCTCTGATAAAACTTATCTGCAGATTGTATCTGGATTTTATCCGGATCATGCCCCAGCTGGTTCTCTTGTTTATGGTATTTTTCGGGGCGACCAGAGCCTTCGGCTGGAATCTTTCAAATACATTCAGTGCGGTTCTGGTATTCACCCTGTGGGGGACAGCGGAGATGGGAGACCTGGTCAGAGGCGCCCTCATCAGTATTCCGCGGCACCAGTATGAGAGCGCCTATGCGCTCGGAATGACAAAAAGGCGCACCTTTATATCCATTATTCTGCCACAGACCCTGCGCCGGCTGATCCCGCTGACCATCAATCTGGTGACGCGCATGATCAAAACCACCTCCCTGGTGGTCCTGATCGGTATTGTTGAGGTACTGAAAGTCGGACAGCAGATCATTGATGCGAATCGTTTTGAATATCCGACGGCTGCACTTTGGATCTATGGTGTCGTTTTTCTGCTGTATTTCATGATCTGCTGGCCCATATCGCTGCTGGCAAAATGGCTGGAAAGGAAGTAAAGAGGATTATGCCTGAGACAGTTCTTTCTGTAACAGATCTGGTGAAACGATATGAGACGGAGACGATCCTGCACGGGATCAGCCTGGATATCAGAAAAGGAGAGGTCGTGGTCGTGGTCGGCCCTTCCGGCTGCGGAAAAAGTACGCTCCTGCGGTGCATGAATGGTCTGGAGGAGATCCATGGCGGGCAGGTGCTGCTGGAAGGGGAGCCGGTGGTAAAAAACGCGAAGGATATTTCGCAGATGCGGCAGCGGATCGGCATGGTCTTTCAGAATTATGAACTGTTTCCCCACAGGAACATACTGGATAATATCACTCTCGCCCCTGTGCGGGTACAGCACCGCAGGAGAAAGGAAGCGGAAGAGGAAGCCCGGTCACTCCTGGCCCGTGTCGGTCTCTCCGATAAAGAAAAGTCCTTTCCCCGGCAGCTTTCCGGCGGACAGAAGCAAAGAGTGGCGATCGTGCGGGCCTTGTGCATGCATCCGGAGATTATGCTCTTTGATGAGATCACAGCTGCCCTCGATCCGGAAATGGTGCGGGAGGTCCTGGAAACCGTTCTTGAACTGGCCAGGGGAGGCATGACAATGGTGATCGTCACACATGAGATGCAGTTTGCCCGTGCCGTGGCGGACAGAGTCGTGTTTATCGACGGAGGAAGGATCGTGGAAGAAGGAAAACCGGAAGGATTCTTTACTATGCCACATACAGAGAGGGCTAAAGCCTTTTTGAGTACCTTTGAGTATGCGCGATGAGAATCGGCGGATAATATAGAATATGTGCGATGAGAATCGCGTTTCAGCAAGTAATACAGAATATGCGTGACGTGACGAAAAAGCATCGCATAAGGTAATAAATGTGAGGAGAAAATAAGACATATACGATTTCACAGGAATTGAGAATTGCCTTATGGCTGGAAATACATTTCGTAAGGAAATATATGTGAGGAGGTAGAAAGACATGTACGATTTTACAGGAATTGAGAACTACCCTGTGGCTGTACTGGGAGGAGGATCCGTGGGAAGGACCTGTGCGGCAGACTGCAAGCTGGCGGGAAACACCGTACGCGTTTTCGACATTCAGCCCTTTGCGGAAAAATCGCTTAAATACCTGGAAAAGACAGGTGTTACCCTTGTAGGGCATCCAAAGAATAAATACGGATTTTCACGCCTGGGCAATGCGAAATTTGATATGGTGACTGACAATATGGCGCAGGCGGTGGAAGGAGCCAGATTGATCCTTGTATGCATCCCTTCTGTGGCGCATGAGGTGTTTTTTGAACAGCTGGCGCCGCTTCTCACCGACGGACAGATCGTGCATATCATCCCGGATAATTACGGTTCACTGCGCCTGCGCAAGCGTCTGCGTGAAATCGGCAGCACGGCGAAGGTGATCATCGGCGGTTGGTCCAGCGCGCCATATGGGACCAGGATCTTATCGGAGGGCGGTGTGCCTACACCGGAACAGTATCTGGTCTATCGGGCGATCACCCTGCGGGGCAGTGCCCTGCCGGCAGAAGACAGTGATGACCTCCTCGAAAGCACGAAATATCTGGGATGCTTTGATTCCATTACCCAGGGAGACGGGCCCGTGAAAGGCAATACCGTACTGGATATCGGCTTCTCAAATGTAAATCCGGTCATTCATGTTCCCGGGACGGTGCTGGGCGCTTCTGTGATGGAAAACTTCGGCCGGATCTACGGCGGACATGACCGCTTCCAGTATTCCATATATTCGCATGCCTTCTGCCCGTCCCTGTCCGAGGTGCAGGTCGCTTTCTATGAGGAGGAGACAAAGCTGGCAGAGACGATAGGCGTAGATCTGGCCCGCTATCCGAAGGAGGATTTCTTCTCACGGGCGAGCATCCTGGGACCGGAGTACATGGGAGAGGGCTGCATCGTTCCCTTTGACGAACAATGGGAGACCGGTTTTACGACAGGCCCGTTCTCCATTCAGAACCGTTATATAACGGAAGATGTGCCCGTCGGGTGCCATGTCTACCATGAACTGGGAAAGAAATTCGGCGTTCCGACTCCGGTGATCGATGCGATGATCACCATCGCATCCGTGATGGCCGGCAAGGACTTTTTTGCGACAGGAGTCACATTGGAAGAACTGGGGATCGCTCATCTCGGAAAACATGAGCTGCTGGCTTACCTGAATGAGTCACAGGGACAGGTTCCTTGACTCATTCCA
>JAFWDX010000434.1 GCA_017515945.1 Blautia sp.
AGACGCACTTTCATTGCGACGAAAGGAGCCTGCGCCTGGCCTCGTAACTGTGAAGGAGCTTGTGACTGAACAGTTACGATCGCGCGAGTATAACTGTGAATGGGCTTATGACTGAGCAGTTACGAACGTGCGAGTATAATTCTATAGTCATCATTTTGGAAGGAGCTGATTACATGACCAAAGCTGAGAGCTTCTATATGGGAGTAAAAAACGGAATCCCGATCGGGCTTGGCTATTTTGCCGTATCTTTTTCTTTTGGAATCATGGCGGTTTCCGGGGGGATCGGCATCGGCCAGGCCGTCCTGATCTCACTTACAAATCTCACCAGTGCCGGGCAGTTTGCCGGGCTGGATATCATTCTGGCAGCCGGTACATATGTGGAGATGGCTCTTACCCAGCTCATCATCAATCTCCGATATTGCCTTATGTCTTTTTCTCTCTCCCAGAAGCTCATGCGCGACGAGGGCAGGATTCACAGATTTTTCGCCGCTTTCGGGATCACAGATGAGATCTTTGGGGTAACAGCCAGCCAGAAAGGTATGGTCAGCGCTTGGTTCATGTACGGGCTGATGAGCGTCGCCATCCCCGGCTGGACGCTGGGCACTCTGGCCGGCGGCATCAGCGGCAGCATTCTGCCCGGATACATCGTCAGCGCCCTGTGCATCATGATCTATGGCATGTTCCTGGCGATCATCATTCCGCCGGCAAAAAAGGAAAAGCCGATCCTGGCCGTCGTACTGGCCTCCATGGCCATCAGCACGCTCTTTGACACAGTCCCGTTACTGCGTAATGTATCCTCCGGTTTTGTGATCATCATTACGACCTTGCTCGTCGCCGGACTGGCGGCGCTCATTTTCCCGGTTAAAGAGGCGGAAAAATCCGCCGGAGAGGAGGCCGAAGCATGAACATATATGTATATATCCTTGTTATGGCGGTCGTCACCTACCTGATCCGCATGCTGCCCCTGGCACTGGTAAAACATGAGATCACGAGTCCCTTCATTAAGTCCTTCCTGTACTATGTTCCTTACGCGTGCCTCGCGGCTATGACGTTTCCCGCCATCCTGCACTCCACAGCCAGCGTATGGTCTGCTGCTGCCGGCTTTGCGGTAGCTGTAATCGCCGCCTTCCGTGAAAAAAGTCTGCTGACTGTCGCCATACTCGCCAGCGTGGCCGTATTTATAGCGGAACGTTTTATATAAGGAGACAGGGGACGGTTCTCTTTCTCCTTATAGGAGGGCGAGAACCATCCCCTGTCTCCCTTTACAACTTGCTCACGTCAATAGATAATTCCGGATAGATTCCGGAAGGTACCGGTTGTGTAAACGAATAGACAACAGGATCCTTGTCGGCAACATAGACAATCGTTTTTTCAGCCTGCGGATCTATGATCCAATATTCCCGGACACCTGCCTGCTGGTACCTGCGAAGCTTAATGACATAATCGACAGGGGTTGTGGATGGTGAGACGATTTCGATGATCCAATCAGGAGGGCCGTCACAGCCTTTCCCATTTTCGGTTTTTGACGGATCACAGATCACGCTGATGTCTGGTTCGAAATAATTGTATTCATCATCCATCCCGAACAGGAATACGGCAAATGGAGCTGCATATACGGAACAACTGCCGTGATGGTCAGCTATGTAATTGGAAATCACGCGTGACAGTCCCATAGATATTCTTTGATGAATCACGGAAGGAGCAGCCATATCGTAAAGACATCCGTCGATCAGCTCTGCCCGTTCACCATCCGGGAGGGATAGAATGGTCTGGATTGTGTAACACCCGTCATTTGGTAATGCGCTCAATCAGATAACCCTCCTTTCAAAGTCGTTCTTGAAAAATCAGAATTTCGTGAAAAAGAGGCAGAGAACCGTCCCCCTGTCTCCTGTCCCCTTTAATCAAGGGATCCATATTTGCTGACCGCTTCATCAATGGTGATGGCCCCGGTTCCGACCAGGTAGGCCGCGTTCCGCACCTGCACGAAAAGGGGATCTGTAATCCCGATCTTTTCCGGGCACAGGACCCGTTCAGCGGGCACCCAGCCGAATGGTTCGTACACGGCGCTGAAGGACAGATCTGTTGTCGGCGTAACCAGCCGCTTTACCAAAGACATTTTGTTCAGTTCTTCACGGGCAATCAGAAAGCGCATGAACTCGTTGGTCATGTCCAGATTGTCACTGGTCTTGTTCACAGAGAATTCCACGGATGGGCTGTCAATAAA
>JAFWDX010000435.1 GCA_017515945.1 Blautia sp.
ACCCCAGAGCACAATCCTGTTTTTATCCATATAAAATTTCCTCTTACACTTGCGCGATCAAGTAAATGGAATTACAACAAAGGATTTTTTTATAGTTTTCTTTCAAGCAGGTCTTCTGTTTTTTTAAGGATCTGGTCCATAACCTTTTCATCCCACAGGTCTATATCAGGATGCATCAAAAGATGTATTCCATCCTCATCCTCCCATAAAAATTCACCCATATTAAACAGGTTATAAGAGGGTGTTGAAAAATAATTATATTTTTCCTTTACCAGCTGCTCGGGAAATATCTGTCCCACAATATATGGAGATATTTTTGGCACGGTTTCCATTCCAAAGCATTCCTTAAAGATCACCTTTTCCTGCAGAAATCCGTACTGATCAGCCTTCAGATAGGACTGCATAAAATCTCTTTCCGTATCTGTTTTCTTTATCCTGACCGGAACCGCATTCACAATACACCCTACCATCCTGTCCATGCCAAAGATCGAAAGGCTTCTGCCGGATATTCCCATAGGAACCACTATATCGTCCTGACCTAAAACCTCCATTACAGCTCTGGCGTACTGACACAGCACAAAAGCTGAAAGTGAAATGGCCTCTCTTCTGCAATAATCTCTTACCCTGTCAGCCTGTTCCCCTGTAATCGAATACCTGTACTTTTTATAATCCGGTTTTCCTGTATGGCAGGGATTCCCCGGTACACAGGCAATATTTACCCCATCCAGATATTCCTTCCAGAATTCCACGGCATCTTCTCTTGCCTTTTCCTCTGCTGTGAACTCCAGATATTCTATATAATTGTCCGTTTCGTCAAGCTCATCTTTTGTAAGAAATTCCTGAAAAAGGATTTTCTCGCCCACTGCATCTACGACTCTGTGATCAAATCTTATTTCCAGGACAGTCTTGTCGTCATGGGTCCTTATCGCAATCACATAAAGAAGCTCGGAAGGATCCGGATGAGTGAACAGTTCATCCGATAAAAGCTGTATGATCTTCTTTTGTTGCAAGGATATATTTTCGGTTCCGTCACCTCTTTCTCTGATATCCATGTACCGATAACTCATGGGTCTGTCTTTTAAAACCTTCGTATAGAATATACCATTATCCTCAATAAAGCTGCTTCTCAGGGCTGGATGTATCTTTGGAAGCATCTCTGTTTTTTTCTTTATTTCCTCTTCCTCAATTCCCCGATAGGCAACGATATTTGCCACAACCTGAAGGTTATTCCGGATCCAGAAGGTCTGCATATCCGTACATTCGACAAGAGCGGATGTGTTTTTCTTATCCTTTTGATATATTTTTCGTCTTCTTAGCTTTGCCGCAATATCCTCTACCGAAAGAGACGTGATAAAATCTTCTATGCTAAGGCTGTATCCTTTTTCCGCAAGCCGGTTTATGAGGAGAACGGCATTCAGGGAATCCATTCCGAGAGCCATCAGATTGGACTCGGCATCTACCTCCTGGGAATCAAGGCCAAGGAGCTTTGCCGCGCAGTCGGCAATAAAGCTCTCTAGCTCATTCATAGGTCTGCTGGCCGCAATTTTCTCATACCTGAGCTCCCGTTTTTTTAAAACACCGTAGTCTACCTTTCCATTGGTATTTAGCGGCAGTGCATCCAGGCGGATAAAATACACAGGAATCATATATGCCGGCATAAATTTCATCATAAAGTACCTTAGATCCCTGAGATCTGTATCCTGATCGTGCGCACCCTCATAATAGGCAATAAGCAGATCATTGCCGTTTTTTCCTTTGGTGATGATGGCACAGCTGCTTCTGATTCCCGGGTGCTTTTTCATTACCTCCTCAATTTCGGGGAGTTCAACCCTTTGTCCATGGTATTTCACCATGCGGTCGTTGCGGCCGGCGAGATGAATGATATTGTTTTCATCCACAAAGCCCATATCACCGGTTCTGACAAACCGCTCTTTGTTAAGGCTGAGATTTTTTTCCCTGAATACAAGGTCGGACTTTTCTTTATCCTCCAACAGATAACTGGTAAAAAGGGAGGGTGTCCGTACCACCAGCTCTCCTCTCTCACCTGCAGGCAGCTCCCTTCCGTTTTCATCCAGAGAAACAAGGGTAACTCCAGGGGAAGTCACCATCCCTTTCCCTGCACGGATATCCTGCCAGCCTATGCCAAAGGTCTCCGTCTGTCCAAAGACCGTTACGATCGATCCGGTAAATTCTTTTATTTCAAGAAGCATGTCTCTCAAGGAAGAAGGTATGGGCTCCGCAAAAAATCCAAGACAGCTTACGCTTTTCATGGCCTTGCAGAATCTGTCATCCTCAAGATACATGCCAAGCTGGGATGGCAGGATTGCCATCAGGCATCTCTCATTTTTTTCAAGAAGCTCTGCCGTATTAAGAATGGATGCCTGCTCATCCTCATCCAGAAGGATCAGGGTTTTGCCGTTTAACAGAGCCACCGGGTACTCATAGTGATAGGCCACCACAAACCCATGGTTCAGCCGTGCGATCACATGATCAAAGTCCGCCACCTTTATGCCGGTCGATACTATGTTGTCCGGAAACTGGGAGAAAAGAAACGCGGCGGATTCCTGACTTTGTTCTACACCTTTGGGATTTCCGGTTGATCCTGAGGTATAAAGGATTATGCCCGGGTCATCATTATGAGCCATTTCAAAAGAGAAACCGGCGGGAATTCTCTCCTGGCCGCTCATCTCTTTACTGTAGAAATCATCGGTAACCACCAGAACCGCTTTTGAGCTTGCTATTACGCTTTCAAGTCTCTTTTCGGGAAAGTCGTAAACGATCGGCACAAGAGCTGCCCCACTCTTCAGGATTCCGAACATGGCAATAACCATCTCTATGCTGCGCTTCATATGCAGCACAACGCTCATCCCGGGACAGACGCCTTTCTTTGTGATCACATAGGCAAATTTATCGGTCAGCTCATCAAAATCACGATAAGAAAGACTTCCTTCCGCAGTCCTTATGGCGGTTCCATCGAACAGACCTTTTTTTGATAAACATAAACTCTGACAGGTTTCCATAGTCCTCCATCCTCTCAGACTCCAAAGAGTGTAATTTCCGAGGGAGCCCACTGATTGCCATGACTTCTCAGATAATATCTGTAGTCATCCCTTATACTGCTTATAAGCTTTGGAATTTCAATTATGTCTCTGTTGCTATGATAAACACTTATGGCAAGCTTGGGCCTGTCCTTCAGAATATGCTCCCTCGATCCAAGAACAGCTGACTGCTCCGCCCCTTCTATATCCATTTTCAGGAATGTAATCCTTTCCTGAATATCTTCATCCAGGGCAACAACCTCTATGTCGTCCCCTGCGCTCTCCGCCAGCCGGTTGGATGTGCTCCTTATATCCGACTTTGAAACATGCATCACCCCGGCCTTTTGTGCCGCTCCTTTTTGCCTTATCTCAATATTTTTATAAAGCTTCAGTTTCCTTTTCATCTTATCCACAGATTCGCCGGTAATCTCATAACAGTAGATTTTTTTGTATCTGCCGATCTGATCGATATACTCCAGGGCCGTATCCCCGATATAGGCTCCAAGGTCAACGATCACCTCATCCTCGTTAAAGGCAAAAATGTCCGGATCAAAATAGTCCGGGAAGGTATTTTCCTTCATGCCTGTTATAAGGCCCACATCAAAGGTCAGCCAGTTAAGAAGCATGTTGGATAGTACCCTCTTTGATCTGTAATCGGAAAGTCTTTCATAGAGCCAGACAAGATCACTTCTGTTTTCCTTCAGAATCGTGATCCTTTCACGTATTGCGCCCTGAGGTTTATCTGTGATATCCAGTTCTCCCCAAAAATAAGAAAAATCATGATAAAAATTGATAAACCGGCCTCTTGTTACTTCATCCATGTTCATGAAGGATTTTTTTATTTGGGAAGCCATGTCATCCGCGTTTACAACCTCCGCGTACATGATGGCATAATAGAAATCCCTGTCAATCTGATTCGGTCTGCTCACCTGTGAGCTTAAAAAGTCCCCCACCCTGGAAAGCCACTGATTTAATGTATGTATATTCTCAAGATATTGAACCTTAAAAAGAGTTATATTTATCCCCTTTACCACATCTGAGATATCTGAAGGAAGATCATTGATCAGTGTACTGTCGTCCGTCGCAGATTGCCGGATCGCATCTGCAAGGGAAAGCATTCCCAGATATTCGGCATGATTCATAATAAACGAAAGACCTCCTTCAGCCTGCTCTCAATTTCCCTGTACACCCTGTCCGTTACATCCATGTCGTAATAGCTCATCTCGATTACGAGTTCATCCCCGTCCATATACATCCGCTTACCTCTCAGATCCTCAAAAATGATCTGTCTGGCATCCGTGATTTCAGGATCATCTAAAGACCCCGCCATGATGTTTGAATTTATCCCCTCTGCTGTTCCGAGACCGCTGAAAGGGATCCCTGCAAGCTTTCCGATCATGTCTGAATCCAGATACGAAAACTGATTCAGTGTAAGTATGTTGCCGGCAAATTCCTGAGGACTCATTTTTTTGTCGTAGACCACAGGCAAGACCGTAAAGAAATTTGCAACTATGCCGATATTACTCTCATCCCTTCCGGAAAAGGTACATAGAAATATGATTCTGTCCTCGGAAAGAGCCTCTGCCAGCGCCTTGCCGTACTCATACTGTATGTAGTTTTCAAATGAAATACCCAGAAATGCCGCTCTCTCCCGCAGTCGCACCCGCATGGTTTTATCAAGTCTGACAAATCTTCTGCAGACCTTTGTATGTTCCTTGACGATTCCAAAGGGAGGATTGACCTTGGCCGGATGTGCATCCTTAAGATAGCCTTTAAAAAATTCAGCTGCTCTTGCGATGTCTTCCTTTTGTTTTTTAATGATGCTTCTTTTTACTGAAATGAATTCATCCTCTGCTTCATCAGGTGAATTTATGCCATTGAGTTCTTTGAGGATGATCTCACTTCCTATGGCATCCGTAATCATGTGTGTCATCCGGACGAGCATCACATGGCTGTTGTCATTTATCTTAAAGCAGGCAACGGAAAACAGGTCATCCTCGGCATCCATCATTTTCCAGAAGCCGCTGATATACGCAATCCTGGTATTTTCATCATATCTTGAGATATTCCTGTAGGTTACGGATATATCTTTGTTTTTCCTGACGAAGCCATAAACCTGACCCGAAGATGTTGTCCTGAATTCTGTCCGCAGCATGGAATGTCTTTTTACAAGGCTCTTTATTCTATTATGCAGAATATCCTTGTTGAGCTCTTTCGTTGTGGTATACTGAAGCCTGAGTGAATATCTGTAAGCCTCTCTGTATTGAACAGGCATGGTAAAATAGCCTTTGGTGATCCCTGTAATCTCATAGGCGTATATGCAGTCTTCAAACAAAGGTTCGTTATACTCATCCCTTCCGGTATCATTTAAGTATCCTTCGATAATGGATGGTTCTTCGTTTCCTGTCTTATCTGCAACTGTGAGGTTTTCCTCCGCAGCCCTTGCGAGCAGTACAGGGGAAGGATAGGTAAATATATCTTTCATTCCAACAGAAAGACCTTTTTTGCAGAGGGTGACGGCGAGCTTCACAGCTCTTATGGAATCCCCTCCAAGGTAAAAGAAATTGTCATTATCCCCGATATCATCAAGCTGAAATTCTTTCTTAAAGATCTCCAGAATAACAGGCAAAAATCTCAGGGTGTCATAAGACGGCGCCTTTTTACCATCCATATTCTTATCTGCATTAAATTTTTCCGGCAGTACAAGGGCTTTAAGATCAAGCTTCCCCCGGTCCGTTACAGGCATCTGTTCCAGCTCAAAGAAGTGCTCCGGCATCATGAAATAGGGCAGCTTTTTCGACAGATAAACTCTGAGCTTAAATTCATCGATCTTTTCTTTGGCTGTATAAAAACAGCAGATCCCTGCGCCTTCAAAGGCTTTGGCCGCCACATTCACCATCCCGGGAAAGCTGATCAGTGCTTTTTCAATTTCCGAGGGGTCTATCCTTACTCCTTTTTGTTTGATCATCCTGTCGAGTCTGCCGCATATCATCAGCTCCCCGGTGCTTCTGATGTATCCCTCATCCCTTGAAATGAAGGTATTCAGCCCGGATCTGTCAATGATAAAATCTTCATTGCTGCCATTAATATATCCGTTGGACACTCCATAGCCCTTTACGCAGACCCTTCCCTTTTCCCCACAGGGAAGAGGGTTTCCTGCCTCATCTATGATTGTCACACAGACATCCTCGTTGGGATTCCCGCAGTTTACGTCGTCCCCGGTAACTCTTCCATTTACGGCGGGTCCGGTCTCCGTGGTTGCAAAACCGCTGTATATTACCGCCCCTCCCTTAAGAGCCTTCTCTGCCCTTTCAATCTGCTCCTTTTTGACACCCTCCCCGCCATAGACCAGAAGTACAACCTTTTTAAAAAGGCCCTCATACTCCTCATTTGAAAACCATTCATCCGCGACAGATGGGACTGCGGAGATACTGACTCCTTCATCCGTCAAAAGGCACCTTTTTGCAAAGCCCGAGCGGATATCCCTGGCATTCCTTAAAAGACAAAGCTTCTTACCGAACAGCAGGGCCTCAAGGCTGACCAGCAACCCGAACAAAAAGTCTACCTCCATGTGAATAATGTAGGTATTGCTAACCCCGGCCTGATGGCAGTTTTTGACATTTCCGTCAAAGTGATACAGGAAACTGATGAAGTTCCTCCTTAAGAATTCAACCCCCTTAGGATTTCCTTCTGAGCCGGACGTGAACTCAATAACCAGCGGTTTGTTGTCGTTTATGGAAAGGGCTCCGATATCAAGATCGCACTCTCTCCTGGAGCCTTCACTGTAGGTTATGACATCGATATCTTTGTTAAAGCGAGCTTTTGTGTTTATATTGTCTTCATCGGTCAGGATTATGCCAACATTGGCTGCTTCTGCTGCATAGGCGAGCCTTTCGCTGCTCCCATACTTTGACAATACCACCAGGGGATATCCCGACTTGATAACAGCTATGACCGAAACGATCCTCTCTATGGAATTATCCATATATAAGCCGACGGCGCTCTTTTTATCATTAATTTTATGAATAATAAAAGCGGCAATCTTATCAGACAATTTATCAAGGGTCTCATAGGAAACAGAGCCATTATCCGTTACGATGGCTTCTCCCTTGTACTCTCCGATTTTTTCGACCATTTCCTGAAAGGTCATATCCAGCCGGTCCTGCTTATAGACGCGATGTCTGCGATCGACAAATATATCCGCCAGAAATTTCATCGAGGCAAGCTCTTTCCCTCCTCCGCTTCCGACATAGGGAATCGGCTTCAGCTTCTTTACATACTCTGACATTTTCAGCTTCAGCTGTGCCAGCATGGCGTTCTCAATATCTCCGCGGAGAATTACAGAACCCATCATCTCGACTATGCTCCATAAAAAGAGATTATAATCGATGTCTTCCGTCTCGCATTGGGAAACAATCCTTTTTACAGGCTCCAGCAGCGCGTCGACGCTGATCCTGTCTTTAGATACGATATTCTGAAAAGTGGATCCCTTACGCTGCCAGTATGTATAAGCTGTTTCATCTGTCAGAACCGCGATCCTGTCTGCGGCGCCATAAAGCTTCGTTTCAAAACACAAATCCTCCAGGTACTCCAGATCGTTGTCAAAATAAGCTCCACTGTTTATGATGAACTTCCTGTCTATAAGCTTTGTCCCGAGAAACATGGGCGCGCCGTAAACAAGCCTTCCAAGCTCATCCGCGTTTCTGCGCTTTTTTACACCGTCGGTTACACGCAGATATCTGGCATTGTCGATTATGTGGATACCCTCCAGGCTGTAGAGAAGAAGCGGCATGGGAAGGGGCATGACATTTTTCTGTACGCTTTCCTGCCTTGCTCCGGCAACCACCATCTGCGCCCCATGCAAAAGAGCCGTGTCAAAGGCTTTCCTGATAAACCCGGGATTAACCGTATCATCAGAGTCCAGGAAATAGACATAATCTCCCAGGGCTTCCATTAATCCCTTATTTCTGGGCGCGGAGGGAGTATGGTTTTCATCATTTAAAACGAAAGTCCTGACAGTATAGGTGCAATCGGCAAGGGCCTGATCCGCTTCTTTTATGTATACGTCATCACAGTTGTGATAGACCACAACAAACTCAAGACCCTGCTTTTCAAAGAGAATCCCGGATACCGAGTCAATCGTCTTTTTAAACAGTCCGATTTCCGTATTGTGAACAGGGGTTATAACAGATATCCTGATCCCTTCAGCTTTATTTCTCATGATGAGTAACCTCGTGCAAAATGTTTTGACACCTGTTTAAAAACACCGTCAATAACGAATACAAGTATCAGATAGATCATTCCTGCCAGAAGATATGCCTCAATATATCTGTATCCCGTTTCAGCACGTATTTTTGCCGCAGCCATCATATCCACAACGCCAATCCCGAACACCACAGAGCTGCCCTTTAAAAGGCCAAGGCAAAAGCTGCAGATATTCGGAAGAGCTATCCGAAAGGCCTGAGGAAGTACAATGTACCTGAAGGTCATAGCCTTTGAAAGTCCCAGGGAATATGCCCCTTCGTACTGGTCCTTTCCGACGCTCAGGATTGCGCCTCTCATGATCTCTCCCAGAAACGCGGCAGAATAAAGAGTCATTGCCACACGCGATGCTGTCACATTATTGATGTCAGCCACGGAAACCTTCTTTACTCCTGCATAAAATACCATATTTATAATTTTAGGCATTCCATAATAAAATAAATAAATAATGACAATAAGCGGGCAGCTTCTGAAAAAAGAATAAAAAACCGACACCAGAAAAGACGCCACCTTAACCTTCTTTATCCTGATCAGGCACAGGAAAATTCCGATGAACAAACCCAGAGCCAAGGGTACAAAGGTAAGCAGCAAGGTCATCGGAATGGCAGATATCACATATTTTAAACTCGATGTTATAAAGTCAAAGTCAAGCATCACCACTTAAACAGTCTCCCCAGCCGGTGAAACAGTGCATCCACTACGATAGCCACAAGCCAGTATATAAGCGCACAGGCAACATACATCTCAAAGCTTTTGCTGAAAGAGACACCGATATCAATCTGGTATGCTCTTCCCATCAGATCCATAATTCCCAGGGTAAACAAAAGAGATGTTCCCTGCATGGCCATCAGAATACTGTTTCCCATGTTGGGAATGATGACCCTGAGTCCCTGGGGAATCAGAATATACCTGAAGGTCTTAGGTGCGCCAAGCCCCAGGGACTTGGCCGCGTCGATCTGCCCCCTGTCTATGGACCAGTAGGCGCTCTTAAACATCTCGCTTGCCTGGGCGGATATTTCTATTGCCAGAGCGGTCATGGCAAATAACTCTTTGTTTGCTCCGGCCGGACTGATCCCAAATAAGCTTTTTCTCAGACTAAGCCCCCCAAAGTAGACAAGAAATATCATGACTATGGTGGGAATACCTCTGATAATGTCCGTGAGAATATCAAGGGCTTTTTTTATTTTAAAAGAGCCATAGATCTTACCTATGGCTCCCAGAAGTCCGAACATCCATCCTGTGATCAGGGCAGTCAGCATTATCCTGAAGGTTATCAAAAGTCCTGAAAAGAGCTTATCCAGGTGACTTATTATAAAACCTGTATCGAATGACTCTGTCATCATTTAGCTTCTACCTTGAACAAATCATATCCAAACTGATCAACGGAAATCTCTGAAAGCGTCCCGTTATCCTGTAAGGTTTTCAGCGTTTCATTAACCGCGTCACATAAATCCGATTCATCCTTGTTTATGATCGGATAGGTAGGCACAACGGCCACCGGATCAGACATTTTAAGCCCTGCCGTCATATTCTCAGGCTGCAGATCAAATACCGGTATAAGATCCACCGCATAGTCATACTGCCCGTTCCTGATGCTTTCAAAGAGTGTTTCATAATTGGCCTGGGAATAGGTTTCATACTCCACCGGCGCGTCCTCATGCTCCTTGTTATATGCATCTACAATCAGCCGTATGCCGCTTGCCGCCCGGATCGGATACACCTTTTTTCCTTCCGCGACAGCTGTATCAAAGTCTGTTATGTCATCATCCTCTCTTTGTATAAAGCCCACAGGGGTATAACCCATGTTGCTTTCAGGCATCAGATAGATTTCCAGTCTTTCATCTGTCTTAAAGAGTGAATTGATACCCATATGATAGGCTCCGGTCTGTACGCCCACATTCATCGCTTCTTTATCCACAACTTCATATACAAAATTGTATTCCTCAAGAAGCTCGTCGGCCTTTTTCATGACTTCAACATCATAGCCGGCAGGATTTCCATCATCGTCGACATAAGTGATAGGGTAAAAGCCCGGGGCAACTGCCACTACGATCTCCTTAGCTTCCCCGCTCTCTTTACCTTCGCCGCATTCTGCCACAGCTGCCGTTGTGAATACACCTGTCAAAACAAGACCGATCAACATATATCTTTTCATTTTCACATACCACTTTCCAGTAAATCTATAAATTTTTCGTATGTGGCTTCATCCTTAAGCATGGGATTATAGCTTATACGAATAAACATCTCACCGTTTTCTTCAAGGAAATATGCATTGATTCCCAGGGGATCAAATTCCCTTTCCTTTATGCGCTGCAAAAGCTTCCCTTCTGTATAATCAGGAAAGACCTCCGAAACAAGGATCGGGAAATTAACAGGGTCTTTTTCCGTCCAAATCTCCTCGGGCGTGATACACAGATGATTTTCAGCCTGGTAGACACCTTCCATGAACTTGTCCGCGTCCTGTCCCTTTTCTATAACGACTGGCATACGACAGCTCAAATCGCCGACGACTTTATCCATTCCGTCCACCGGTATGTTTCTCCCGGAGGATGTTATATAAAATACGATCCTGTCTTTGTCAAAGGTATTGATCAAAGCATTGGCATAGCGATAAAGGACATATATAAAGGGAGTCATCCCCGTCAGATTTTCCGTTTTCCCTATTGAGACCATTTTGGTAATGTTATTGTCAAAGCTCATGAGGGGCATACCGTCAAAGGCAGGCATGGGCGGAAACCCGGAAGCATCGTTCATGTCCTGCATCTGAGGCATTCCAGGTTTTCCTTCCAGGTCAGGCATCGGGGGCATCCCGGGCATTCCTTCCAGGCCAGGCATCGGGGGCATTCCGGGCATTCCTTCCGGTCCCGGCATCGGAGGCATTCCGGGCATTCCTTCCAGGCCAGGCATCGGGGGCATTCCGGGCATTCCGGGCATTCCTTCCGGTCCCGGCATCGGAGGCATTCCGGGCATCGCGGGGGGGCCTTCCACCAGTTCTTTGACGCAGGCGTAATCCGCTCCCTCTACATATCCTTTAAAAAATTCCAGCGCTTCATTTTTATTTCCTTCATCCCTGATCCAGGTCTGATACGCGAAATACGCGTCCTCTTCATCAGGAAGGGATGCTGCCAGAAGCTCGTTGATCAGGATCTGCTGACTCATGCCGTCAGAAATCACATGGGAGATCTTAATATGGAACGCACATCTCTCATCGTCAAGCCTGAAGCAGGCAAAGGCACACTCCCTTCTGCCCTCTTTTTCCTCCAGTTCTTTGAGATATCTGTTTTCATAATCCTCTATATGCGTTTCAACGCTCTCATCCTTGTCATTTCTGATATCCAAAAAGGATACATGTGGGAATGCTTCCCCAAAGCTCTGGATAAACTCTCCGTTTTCATAAGGCAGGAACGCACTGGTAAGGACAGGATGTCTTCTGACGAGAAGCTCTATCCTTTCTTTAAAGCTTTCTGCGTCATAGGATGCTTTTCCGATAAAGCTGTCCTTTATCCACATGGCCATCATGTCGTTTCCGGAAATCTCGGCATTTATCAGAAACTTATGATATTCATTGAGGACAGGGAGGCGATCGGTATGGCAGGTTTCTTTTGGGACACTGTCCGCTTTTTTGTCCTTTATGCAAAGGGCAAGATCCCTGAGGCTTGAAGAGAGCATGATATCCTTAAGGCTTACCGTAAGCTTTCTTTCTCCCAGCCCGCTTATAACCCTCAGTGCCTTTAAAGAATCGATCTCCAGCTCCATGCAGCTTGCGTCCAGGGAAGCATCGGCTCCTGTAATGTCCTTTACGATCCTGCAGAGTATCTTTTCGAGATCGGTACGGATCTCATCAACCTTGCTTTCAACAGCTGTATTCCAGGGCTTTGCAAAATCTTCATCAAACATCCGGATCAGCTTTTGATAATCCGTTTTGCCATGAGACGTAACGGGAATGCTGCTTATATAAGTAAAGGAATGGGGCAGCATAAAGAAAGGCACCCTGCGGGACATCTCTTTTCTCAGGATCCTGGTTTCCGTTTTATGATCTGCTTCATAGAACGCAGCGATACGGTTATGTTCTTTTGAGTATACGACCGCCGCATTACGTACATCCTTGCAGCCCTTTAAAACTTCCGTAAGCCCATCAAGCTCTATTCTCAGGCCATTGTACTTGATCATCCTGTCATTTCTTCCCTGGATCAAAAGACAGCCGTCCTTGCCATATACACCAAGATCCCCTGTGAGAAAATATTCTCTTCCATCGATTGTGACCGTTTTTTTTATCCCGGATGCCGAATAACCTTTAAAGATATAATCGTTATCTACGCCTGTTTCTCCCGGACCGCCTCCTTCCTTTTCCTCTGCTATAATTTTATACGGAGTAAACTCCAGGCATCTACCGCTCCTTATGTCCCTGCCGGAAATAAGTCCGCACTCGGTAGACCCGTAGGCATCCACGATTGCGAGATTTTCAGGATAATAATTTTTTACTTTTTCTTCCAGGGCCTCAGAAAGCTTTTCACCCGCAAAAAACAAAATACCTTCTTTAGACAAAGCCTGTCTGACACTGTCAGACTCTGCCATGGCCGTGTATTTTGAAGGTGTCATAAAAATGACGAACTTCTCATCCGAGTCCAATACTCCGGCCAGTTCCGCCGGCGAATTCATCTCGTCTTCAGCCATAAGCTTCATGCACTTATTGCCTGTAAGACAAAAGCCATATTCAAATATAAAAAAGGATATGAACGTGGCATCCGTAAGAGCTGCCGAAAAGGCTGCATCGCGAACTTCTTCTTTAAAGTTTCTGTTGATTTCTCCTGCTATTTTTCCAAAGGATTTCTGGGTATGGAGCACACCCTTCGGCACCCCGGTTGAGCCTGATGTATAAATGATAAGAGCCGTATCGTTTATTTCCGCCTTTTTTACCCTGGATACATCAAATACACATCCCGGCTTCTTTAATTCCTTATACGTTTCATCAGTGATGATCATGTCCGGCGCAGCATCATCAATAATAAAGTCATATCTGCTTTCGGGTATATCCTTTGAGAGCATGATTACGGCTGCCCCTGTGGCAAATACACCTGTCATGGCGCAGATCAGTTCATAAGACCGGGACATCTGAAGCGCAACTCTTTTTCCGGGTCCGATACCTGCTTTGATGAGATTTGCGGCAACCTGCTCACTTTCATCCTTCATCTCGGATGCGGTATAGATTCTGCCTCTGAAAATCACCTGAAAACCTTTGC
>JAFWDX010000436.1 GCA_017515945.1 Blautia sp.
GGAGGGCCTGACCCCGTTATCAGCTCGCACATATTTCGATGCACGCTTCTCCTGTCAGTTCCCTGCTCCTTTCATCCGGCTGGGAACAGCCTGCATAGATCTTAAACTGTGAGGCCCTGTGCCGGAGTCCGTCTTTATCAACAACTGTAAACGCGCTGCCAGGTATGTTGATCGTCACGGTCTTTTTTTCTCCGGCTTTTACATGCACCTTTTGGAAAGCAGCCAGTATCGGATGCGGGGGAGCGTCTGGATCCAACGCCTGGACATAGACCTGCACCACATCTTTCGTATCCATAGTTCCTTCATTTGCCAATACGGCGCAGAGTTTAACCGGTTTTGTGTCATCGGCAGGATCGATTTCACTGATCCCGGCCTCTTTTACGGTTACATGGCCATAAGTCAGTCCATAGCCAAAGGGGTACTGGGCTTTTCCCTCCAGGTACCGATATGTGCGTCCTTTCATGGAATAATCTTCGAAAGCAGGCAGTTCCTGTGCAGGATCATAGAAGGTTACCGGGAGCTTGCCGGAGGGCGACACCTCTCCGAACAGGACCCGGGCAGCCGCTGCCCCACCCCGGCAACCTGGATACCAAAGCACCATGACTGCGTCAAAATGGTCTGCGGCATAGGAAAGGTCAATGTCGCTCCCGGCCATCAGGCAAAGTACCGTCGGCCTGCCGCAGGACGCCACCGCTTCCATCAGGGATCTCTGTGACTCAGGCAGCTGCAGGTCGATCTTATCGCCGGAGGCATAGCTGTTGCCGGTATCGCCCTCTTCTCCCTCAAGGGTCTCATCAAGCCCGACACACAGGATCACCACATCACTGTTCATGGCGACTGTACGCGCTTCTTCGAGACGATCCAGATGCTGAGCCAGAGACTCCGTCCTGTCGCGGAAGAGGTCACAGCCGACACTGGTCAGCACGCGGACCTCTTCACCGAGATAGTCCTGTATCCCTTCCTGGACCGTGACGTACCGCCCGGCCGTCCCATGATAATTGCCGGTCAGTGCCGTACGGCTGTCCGCATTCGGTCCGATGATGCCTACTGTTTTCAGTTCTTTTTTGTCAAGCGGCAGGAGGCCGTTGTTTTTAAGCAGAACGAAGCTCTCCTCCGCCGCTTTCTGTGCGAGAGCCAGATGAGCCGGGCTTTCTACCTGTGTATAGGGAATCGAGTCATATTCGCTGCCGTCAAAGAGGCCCAGCAGATACCGGGTCGTAAAGAGCCGGGTGACCGCCTCTGTCACAGTCTCTTCCCGTACCAGGCCATCCTCAACAGCCTTCTGGATGCGCAGATAGGTACTCCCGCAGTTCAGATCGCAGCCATTATTGGCAGCCAGAGCCGCCGATTCCTCTTCTGTTGCCGTGACCATATGAAATTCATGAAAATCCCGGATCGCCCAGCAGTCTGAAACAAAATGGCCTTCGAATCCCCATTCCCCGCGGAGCTTTTGCTGCAGGAAGGGGCTTGCGCAGCTGGGCTCTCCGTTGACCGCATTATAAGCGCCCATTACGGCTTCAACCTTCGCATCCTGGACCAGGGCCTTGAACGCCGGAAAATATGTTTCCTCCATGTCCTTTTTATTTACCCGCGCGTCAAAACCGTGACGGATGCCCTCCGGGCCGGAATGAACCGCAAAGTGTTTGGCGCACGCAGCTGCCTTCATCGTCTCCCCGCTGCCCTGCAGGTGCTTTACAAAGGAAACGCCCATCTGCGCGGTCAGGCAGGGATCCTCTCCATAGGTTTCATGACCGCGGCCCCAGCGGGGATCCCGGAAAATATTGACATTCGGCGCCCAGAAGGTCAGACCCTTATAAATATCCCTGTCCTCACGGGAGGAATATGCATTAAATTTTGCCCTTCCTTCTTCCGCGATCACATCGGCCATCTCACCTGCCAGTTCCGGGTCAAAAGAGGCTCCCATCCCGATCGCCTGCGGGAAAACCGTTGCCTGTCCAGCCCTGGCCACGCCGTGCAGAGCCTCATTCCACCAGTTATAAGCCGGAATGCCAAGCCGCTCGATCGCGGGAGCGTCATAACGCATCTGCGAACATTTTTCTTCCAGCGTCATGCGGGATACCAGTGCCTTTGCCTTTTTTCTGGCTTCATCTCTGTTCATTTTCTGCTTCCCTCCCGTTTCTTAAATCAGAACGCCTCATACCAGTGGGCCATCTCAATCATATTTTAACTTAAAGCACCATCTTGACTTCATATGCTGCGTTGGGCTCAGTTGCCGTAGCCCGCTACGGCGCCTTCACCCGCCTTGCCTATGAAGCCAATCTGGCACTTTAAGTTTAAATCTGATTGAGACGGACCACTAGCAGGAACAAGTGAGTATAATCATTCCCACGAGTAATAATAAGGTTTTGTCTCACGCA
>JAFWDX010000437.1 GCA_017515945.1 Blautia sp.
CCGGAAAAACCGGTAAATCGACGCGAGGTTCCACGGGCTGGCGGGAGCAGCCCCTCCAAACATTCTGTAGCCTACGTTCACGTGTGAGTCAGGGGGACAGGTTCCTTGACTCGCACATATATGTGAGTCAAGGAACCTGTCCCCATGACTCATCTCCCTGACTCATCACGGCAGGCAGAGCCGGATGTATCCCCCGGCGTGACCATCGTCCAAAAAAAATGCACGAGACTAGGACGCATGGCTCTCCTGGAACGTGGGCGATGAGTCAGGGAACCTGTCCCTCTGACTCATCCAGCCGGGCTTCAATTTCGTTCACGGCAGGCAGAGCCGGATGTATCCCCCGGTGTGGCCATCGACAGAAAAAATGCACGAGACCAGGACGCATGGCTCTCTTGGAACGCGGGCTAAGAGGCTGTCGTCTATGGCCGAATAGCCCGCGTTCCTAGAGAGCCAGCGGAAAGGGCTCGGGCGTTTTTTCAGTGGTCACACCGGGGGATACATCCGGATCTGCCCGCCTCAAAGCATTGCCCAGCCCGGCGTCCGGTTATACAGCGGCACTTCCGGTTATACAGCAGCACTTCCGGTTAAACCGTAAAGATGAGCCAGGGAGGGACAGGTTCCTTGACTCATGAAATGAGTCAAGGAACCTGTCCCCCTGACTCATTTACGCCCACCTTCACTTCAAAGCCTTCCCCATACTGCGCATTGTCCGCCTCAAAGATCAGGCTGTCCTGATACAGCAGGAGACACCGGGCGTAGGTGTTTGCAAGCCCGATCCCTCCGATCTGGGCCTCTGTCGGTACAGCCTTCTCCAGGAAGCTCATCCGGATCTGTTCCAGACGGTCATGCACTTCCGCCAGCTGCGCGTCTGAAGCGCCGGAGCCATTGTCACGGATGGTCATGAGCCACCCGTCCGCCTGCATCCGGCCGGTCAGCGTCAGCCGCATGTCCACATCCGTTTCATGATAGCCATGCTTGACGGAATTCTCCACGATCTGCTGGAGGGTCATCTTTGGGATCACCTGCCGCTTCACTTCCTCATCCACATCGATAAAGATCTGCAGCCGGTCCTCGTAGCGGGATTTTAGCAGATAAAAGTAGCTGTGTAAATACTCCAGTTCATCGGAAATCCGGGCATAGCGTTCTTTATTGTTGGTGGAATACCGCAGCATGCTTCCCAGACAGCCGCACATCTCGCAGATGACCTCGTCGTCGGCCATAACGGCCCTGGAGGAAATAATATTGAGCACGTTATAGATGAAGTGCGGGTTCACCTGGGTCTGCAGGGTGTCAAACTGAGCCTGGAGCTGGAGCATGGAAGCGCGCTTTTCATTGGTCAGCGCCTTGTCAAGCCGCACGGTCATGGCCTGGTAAGCACGGGCAAGATGGGCGAATTCATCCGGGCCTTTTCTTTCGTTGATCCGTCCGATCTGCTCATTCCGGTTCTCGTCCATCAGATTTTCGATGCTGGTGTCCTCCACGATCTGCTGGAGCTGGCGGACCGGCCGGGTCAGAAAATAGGACCAGATGAATATGCTGATCATGCTGATCCCGAAGGTTGCGCAGGCCGCCAGGAAGGACGCATAAAAGATCCGGCTGCGGCCGGCCTGGATCAGCGCCGCGGACTCGAAGGTCAGTACAGTCAGGTCATATTTTGCGGACGAAGCCGTCGCGTACAGGTTGCCGTCCTGCGCTGCCCGAACTTCTTCATCCAGCCGCGCCACAATGTCCACCAGCTTTTTCCCGTCCATTTCCGACTGCACATCTGCATGCAGCAGTTCATCCCCGTTCACCAGGATCGCGAACCGGATATCCTCGTCCGATATTTCCAGCGTTTTCAGTGAATCGATCCGGTTTTCCACCTCGATAAAGCCCAGACCCCTGATCCGCGGAGCCTTCATCAGGGAATACACCGGTACATTGCCGTAAGCTCCCCAGAAATCCGGATGAACTCCGACGATGACGGAGTGTCCGTTTCCCGCGATCACCGGGTCCAGATAAGGGATCTCCCCCAGATCAAAAGCATCGATCAACCGGCGCTGATTGAGCTCATCGTCTCCGATCTGCTTTACGGCGCTGCTGATAAAGTACCCGTTCTCAGCAAAGAACACGGAGCGGTAAGAATTTTCCATGATGTATTCCGTCGATATACCGGTCAGCAAATCGGAACGGGACGCCAGCATGAATTTATCCGGCTGGACAAGCTCCTGCTCTGTCGCCTCCGAGAGCATGTTCATGCTTTCCAGCATGGCCGGGTCCGAGAGGATGTAGTACAGGATCGCGTCCATCCTCCCCAGACGGTCGTCCATCTGGGAGACCAGAGAGCGGGCCGAGACGGCCAGAGAGTTTTTCTGCGTGTTCATTTCATTTCTGGAGCTGATCCCGTAGATAACCAGCCCCAGGACCAGACTGACCAGCAGGGCTACGGTGGTGTAGGCCAGGATCATTTTGGTACGGAATTTCATAATACTGCCTCAATATCACACAGGGGTCTAATGGGGTCTGGCCCTCCAAACATTTTGTGAACAGAGTTCACGGTTTGTTCATGGTAATACCATGAACAAATCGTGGACTCTGTTCACAGAATGTTTGGAGGGCCAGCCCCCATGGATCAGCCTTTGACCGCACCGGCCACCATGCCGGCCACGATCCGCTTATTAAAGATCAGGAAGAGGATCAGC
Organism: Blautia sp.; assembly: GCA_017515945.1. Classification (GTDB taxonomy): domain Bacteria; phylum Bacillota; class Clostridia; order Lachnospirales; family Lachnospiraceae; genus Blautia_A. The sequence continues at coordinate 2,682 of JAFWDX010000437.1, forward strand.
ATGGGGATCGTGATGATGATGATATCGGCGAAAAGCAGGTTGTAGCTGCTCTGCACCTGGCTTCTGTAATTGTAAAGGGTCTGCTGTACCGTGACATTGTCCGCGCCGGGCAGGAAGTACAGCGGATTGGTGAAATCGTTGAAGGTCTGCACGCCGACCAGGATGATCAGAGTCGCCTGGATGGGCTTAAGCAGCGGGAAGATGATCTTTGTAAAGATCCCCCAGCGGTTACAGCCGTCGATCCTGGCGGCCTCCTCCAGCTCATTCGGGATCGAAGCCATAAAGCCCTTGTACAGCATGATGGCAAAGGGCGTCTGCAGGGCGATCTCGATCATGACCATCGAGAACATGCTCTTGTAGATGTGCATGCTCTGCAGCATATGGATCGTGGGCAGGATCGCGGCAGGGATCATCAGTCCGAGCATGATCACGGACTGGATAAAAGTCATCAGCTTATCGCGTCTGCGCTGGATGACGTAAGCCGCCATCGCCGCGGTGAAGAGCAGTCCCAGCACGGTAAAGAGGGTCAGCACCGCACTGTTGCGGAAGGCCCGGACCAGCTGGTAATTGTTGAACTTAAAGACCTCCGGATAGTTTTCAAAATGCAGCTCCGTCGGCCAGCTGATGCTGAGCCTCGCCGCTTCCTTTTTGGACTTGATGGACTGCACGAACATGAAATAAAAGGGAATCAGAAAGAGTACCGCTGTGACAAGTACACCGACGATATCCCCGATCAGGGTCAGACGTTTTTGCTTTTTCATCCCTGGATCGCCTCCTCTCTCTTATTCAGGAAATGCTGCAGCGGGAACGCGATGATGGAGATCAGGACCAGCATGACCACGTTGCCGGCGGTGGACAGTCCGTAGAAGCCTGCCGCGTACTGTTTGTAAATGACGGATGCGAGCACGTCCGTGGCAAAGCCGGGACCGCCTCCGGTCATGGTCCAGATCAGCTCGAAGGATCTCAGGCCGCCGATCAGGGACAGGATGATGATGGAGTTCTGGGCCGGGGCCAGGAGCGGCAGAGTGATGTTCTTCAGCGCCTGCCAGCCGGTGGCGCCGTCGATGGCGGCCGCTTCATAGTAGGTCTTGTCGATGGACTGGATACCGGCAATATAGATGACCACCGAGATGGAAAGGCCTTTCCAGACATCGACCAGGATGATGGAAAGCAGAGCCAGCTTCGGATCTCCGAGGAAGTCGATCGGTTTGCCTCCCAGTGTCGTGATCACGGTATTCAGAAGGCCTCTGGTGGGATGCATCATAAAGGAAAAAGTCAGACCGACAGCTACCATGGACACCAGATTCGGGAAGAAAACGGCCGAACGGATAAAATCCTTGGTGCGGATCTTGCCGGTCAGAAATACGGCGATAAAGAAGGCCAGGACGACCTTCAGACCGCTGGTACCGAATGCATAGATCAGCGTGTGGATGACAGAGGAGCTCATGGCGTGCTCTGAGAAAAACAGCTTGTAGTTGCCCAGACCGGTGAATTTTGCCGTCTCAAAGTTCCAGACGGTCAGCGAGTAGTACAATGAAGAAAGGATCGGCCAGAGAAAGAAAATGCCGAATATAATCACGGAAGGAAGAACAAACCAGATCGGGTACATGTTCTTCGCGTTTTTTGTTTTCATAAGCGTAATCTCCTGAAAGAGCTTTTATGCCGGTGTCACACAGGGGGCGATTCTGTAATGTGCTGCCACACACAGAACCGTCCCCTGTGTGGCACCTGTGTTCCCGGAAGTTATAACAAAAGGCTGCCGCGCAAGCCCCTGTTGAGCTTAACGCGGCAGCCCGCAGGATCATGTTATTCCCACTCGTACCCGAGCTGAACGGCAGACTTCTTGCAGTCTTCGTCATAGGCAGCGGCGGCTTCCTCGCCGGACATCTGGCCGAGGCCGACAGCGGTGGTCAGCTGCTCACAGGTCGTGCCCTTGATCGGGGATACATACTCCAGAGCCGGAGTGTTCTTTCCTTCGTCAAAGTATGCCTGCATGTCTACGCGGACTGCGTTGCAGACGGAATCCGGCAGCTCATAACCCTTGATGCAGGACGGGCCGTTGGCACCATAGGTGCTGAAGTACAGATCCAGCATTTCATCGGAGAAGTAGAAGTCAAGCAGAGCATGAACGGCATCGATGTTCTCGCTGTCCTTGTTTACATAGAAGCTCATGGGCTCCCATACGGTCAGGCCGTGATTCTCAGGATCATCTCCGGGAACGCCGAAGACACCGATGTCATCGGGATCGTCCGCGTTGGCAATGATCTGGGGCAGCTGCTGGGTAAGGATGAACCAGTGTGTAGCTTCGCCAAAGCCGATGGCCATGTTGCCGTCCTCGACGGTAGCGGCGGACTTGTCGGCGTTGAGGAAGTCAACCAGGTCTTCATATTTGGTCCAGCTTCTGGTGGCTGCGGGACATCCGCGTATTTCGCGGTGCCGTTGGTGTAGTTCTCAGCGAAATCCGGCTCTGCGGCGGCAACGTTGTAATAGTCGCCAAGGAAGAGAACCTGTGTAGCCCAGGTCTCGCCGCCGGTGAAGTAAACCGGTGTCTTGCCTGCATCGGCCAAGGCCTGGCAGTTGGCTACGAAATCATCCCAGGTGTGGGGAACTTCGAGGCCCAGCTCTTCATAGTCGGGTTTGTAATAGATCACGGCACCGGCCTGTGTGGAGGACTGGGGTGCACCGTAGATCGCGCCGTCGATGGTGACGGAGCTCAGGAAGGCATCGTCAAACTTCTGAACCATATCCCAGTCGGAGATGTCCAGGAAAGCGCGGGAAGGATTGAGGTCGTACAGCTTGGAACCGGAATTGTAGCAAAGGAAGTCAGGAAGGTCATTGGAGGCGATCCTGGTCTTGATGATGTTGTCGCCCTCGCTTCCGCCGGGGTTGATCTCGACATTGACTTTGATGCCAAGAGCTTCTTCCGCAGCCGCGAAAACGGCCTTGGTGCCTTCGTTGTACTCTGCGTTGCCGCCCCACATGTTGAGGGTCACGCCGTCAAAGGGTTTTTCTTCTGCCATTGCGGGGACAGCGCTCATGCCGAGGACCATTGCGCCGGCCAGGATCAGAGATAATGCTTTTTTGTTCATAATTCCTCCTTATACCTTTTTGCATGTACATCGGGTCTGCTCCGGGGATTTCCCGGTCGTTGTGTATATATTAGCGTTTTCATAAAAAAAGGTACATGGAAAATCCGATAAAATGAAATGGAAAATCCGAAACTGGCTGTTCGTCTTTTATTCCACGCACCTGCCAAGGCACGCCTGCGGTGTCGCAGTATATGCGAGGTGCTGACTGAACAGTTATCCGTGTTCAAAAAAAGGACGGTCCTCTGCGTGAGAACACGCAAAGAACCGTCCTTTTTGGTAACTGTTC
>JAFWDX010000047.1 GCA_017515945.1 Blautia sp.
GATTGACCGTCACTTTCTTTGGGGGAAGCCGGAAGCCGCTGTTATGCATCGCAGTGCGGACTCTGTCCTGCGCTTCTTTTACCTGTACGGAAGGAAAACCTACCATTATAAAACCCGGCAGCCCGTCACTGACGTCTGCCTCCACCTGGACGGGACACACATCCAGTCCGACGATCACGGATGACAGGACACTGGCAAACATGCATACTCCTTTCCTGGAATCAATTTATTGGCGTAAGCGGGAACTGTTCAGGCAGCTCCTCACACTTGCTGTGTCTGATAATAATTATATATCAATGATGTACAATACACAATAGACCTAAATTGACGCTTTATGTCGAAATATGTCGAAATTTCTTCTGCGGTAGCATGCAATAAAAGCTTGCAAGCTCAGGGGAAATGGTGTATAGTTTTCTCGATTTTATGCCTGCAAAGGAGAGTATCATGGCAAAGTATCTGGTGATCGTAGAATCGCCTGCAAAGGTTAAAACAATTAAAAAATTTCTTGGCTCCAACTATGCCGTGGAAGCGTCTCAGGGACATGTGAGAGACTTTCCCAAAAGCCAGTTCGGCATAGACGTGGAGAATGATTATGAGCCGAAATATATTACAATAAGGGGAAAAGGAGAGCTGCTGGCCAAACTGCGCAAGGAAGCCAAAAAGGCGGACAAGATCTTCCTGGCAACTGACCCGGACCGCGAGGGAGAAGCAATCTCGTGGCATTTAAGCATAGCGCTTAAGGAAGACCCGGCCAAAATGCAGCGGATCACGTTTAATGAGATCACAAAAACAGCGATCAAGGATTCCCTCAAGCATCCGCGCGGGCTGGATATGAATCTGGTTGACGCCCAGCAGACCCGGAGAATGCTCGACCGCATGGTCGGGTACAGCATCAGCCCCCTGCTCTGGGCAAAGGTTAAACGTGGACTCAGCGCCGGCCGTGTGCAGTCTGTGGCTCTGCGCATCATCTGCGACAGGGAGCAGGAGATCGCGGCCTTTATCCCGGAGGAATACTGGTCTCTTGAAGCAGATCTCGCGATCGAAGGAGAGAAAAAACCTCTGACGGCAAAGTTCTTCGGGAAAGATAAAAAAACAGAGATCCATAATAAAGAAGAAATGGATCGGCTTCTGGCAGAGCTGGAGCATGCATCCTATGAGATCACTGAGATCAAGACAGGAGAAAGGGTGCGCAATGCCCCCCTGCCTTTTACGACCAGCACACTGCAGCAGGAGGCCTCAAAGACACTGGGATTTTCCACCTCAAAGACCATGCGTCTGGCGCAGCAGCTGTATGAAGGCGTGGATGTAAAGGGGAGCGGCACGATCGGCCTCATTACGTATCTGCGTACGGATTCTACCCGTATTTCAGAAGAGGCTGACGCGGCTGCCAGAGAATATATCGCTTCGAACTATGGACAGGATTATGTGTCCACATCTGAAAAGAAACAGAAAAACGGTCAGAAGATCCAGGATGCCCATGAAGCGATACGCCCTACGGAGATCTCACGAAATCCTGTCATGGTCAAAGAGTCGCTTACGAGAGACCAGTTCCGTTTGTATCAGCTGATCTGGAAGCGCTTCACCGCCAGCCGTATGGCGCCGGCGAGGTATGAGACCACCTCTGTCCGGATCGGCGCGGGAGAATATGTCTTTACGGTAGCGGCTTCAAGGGTGATTTTTGACGGCTTTATGTCCGTCTATGTGGAGGACGAGGAGAATAAAAAGAGTAATGTCCTCAGCAAGAGTCTGACGGTCGGAATGAAGTTTGATAAACCTGTTCTCCGTCCTGAGCAGCATTTCACCCAGCCGCCCGCCCATTATACCGAGGCTTCCCTGGTAAGGACGATGGAGGAACTGGGGATCGGCCGTCCCAGTACATACGCGCCGACGATCACGACGATCATCAGCCGCCGCTATGTGTCAAAGGAGCAGAAAAATCTGTATGTGACAGAACTTGGAGAGGTCGTCAACAATATCATGCTGCAGGCTTTTCCAAGCATCGTAGATGTAAACTTTACGGCAACCATGGAGGGCCTGCTGGACTGTGTGGAGGCAGGAACGGTCGCATGGAAAACCGTGGTCCGCAATTTTTACCCGGATCTTAAAAAGGATGTGGACGCGGCGGAACAGGAGCTGGAAAAGGTCGATATCCATGACGAAGTGACTGATGTGATCTGCGAAAACTGCGGACGCAACATGGTGATCAAGTATGGCCCGCATGGCCGCTTCCTTGCATGTCCAGGATTCCCGGAATGCCATAATACCAAACCTTTTTATGAAAAGATCGGTGTACCCTGCCCGAAATGCGGCGGCGACATCGTGCTTCGTCAGACCAAAAAGGGCAGACGTTTTTATGGCTGCATAAACAGCCCGGATTGCGACTTCATGTCCTGGGCCCGCCCGGTAGCCGAACCGTGTCCTGTATGCGGCGCATTTATGGTCATTAAGGGAAATAAAATCGCGTGCAGCCGACAGGAATGCGGATATACTGCCAAAAATGAATCGTAACTGTTCAGACACAAGATCCTTCACAGTTACGATAAATCAAAGACCTGATCAGACAGGGGAGAGGCACAGCCTCTCCTCTGTTTTGTTTTATTGGAACAGACGGAAAGTAGATTTTTTAACATTCTTGTGTTCATAGTTTGTTCATAAAATATTCTTTTTAATTTCACACCATTTCAGTTTGTTCACAATTTTATATGTAGAATATTCATATTTTCACTTCTTATGTTCGAAAAACTTATCATTTATTAAATAAATTCTAAAAACCTCTTGAAAATTCCACCAAAAACGTGTAATATCAGAAATGACTAATACTCGATTTTTTCAAATTATTATATCTCTGCCGCTTTCCCGGCGGCAACCGGGATACTATGAAAGGAGGCAGCCATGAGTGTTCAGCTTTTGGACAAAACACGCAAGATCAACAAGCTCCTGCACAACAGCAGCTCCAGTAAAGTCGTTTTCAATGATATCTGTCAGGTCCTGATGGAGACCCTGGACTCTAATATTCTGGTGCTGAGCAAGAAAGGCAAAGTGCTTGGGATCGGATCCTGCCCGGAGGTAGAGACGATCACGGAGCTGATCGAGGATGAGGTTGGCGGACATATTGACGCATTGTTGAATGAGCGCTTCCTCGGCGTTCTCTCCACCAAGGAGAATGTAAACCTGCAGACACTGGGCTTTGAACATGTCAGCGCAGATTACCAGGGCATTATCAATCCCATTGATATTGCCGGAGAGAGACTTGGCACAGTGTTTATGTACCGTAAAAAAATCCCTTATGATATTGAGGATATTATCGTAAGCGAATATGGCACGACCGTAGTCGGTCTGGAAATGATGCGCGCCGTTCATGAGGAAAATGCGGAAGAGGATCGCAAGAAGCAGGTCGTGAAATCCGCATTTAATACGCTCTCTTTCTCCGAACTGGAAGCAATCATCCATATTTTCGAAGAGCTGGACGGAGATGAAGGTATTCTGGTGGCGAGCAAGATAGCCGACCGGGTCGGGATCACCCGGTCCGTCATTGTAAATGCGCTTCGCAAATTCGAGAGCGCCGGTGTGATCGAGTCCCGTTCCTCCGGGATGAAGGGCACTTATATTAAGGTTCTCAACGAGGTGATCTTTGATGAACTTGAGGATATAAAGGCTCAAAAGAATAAAAAACAATAATATGTAAAGCTGTAAAAGCCTTATCCCTGCTTATGCACAGACATAATACAGGGATAAGGCTTTTTTGTATTTGCTATAAATTTATCTGAATTTAAGAAAAACAAAGAAAAACAGAGATATCATGAGATATATGAAGATAAAAAGAATAAATGATGTGAATCCTGAACTTGCGTAAACCCTTGCAAGTGAATAATATATAGCACAGTGATTAGCACTCGAAATAAATGAGTGCTAACAAGCTAAAAAGACAGCTTGTTCTGTCGTTAGATCGCATTTTTATAATTAAGGAGGAATTCACAATGACATTGGTACCATTGGGGGACAGAGTCGTATTAAAGCAGCTTGAGGCTGAAGAGACTACCAAATCCGGGATCGTTCTTCCGGGACAGGCAAAGGAAAAGCCCCAGCAGGCAGAGGTCATTGCGGTAGGCCCTGGAGCAACCGTGGACGGCAAGGAAGTCAAAATGCAGGTGTCTGTCGGTGAGAAGGTCATCTACTCAAAATATTCAGGTACAGAGGTTAAGCTTGACGATGAGGAGTACATTGTGATCAAACAGGAGGATATCCTGGCTGTCGTTAAGGACTGATCTTAGTATATATGCCTGTGCGGTAAGCACGCTGCATAAATTCTGATTTTGGTAACTGTTCGTCAGTACCTCGCATTATCGTGGTTTCTGTTTTCAGGAGGATGATATATTATGGCAAAAGAGATTAAATATGGCGCAGACGCCAGAGCCGCCCTTCAGGTCGGCGTAGATAAACTTGCTGATACCGTACGCGTTACGCTTGGACCGAAAGGCCGTAACGTTGTGCTGGATAAGTCTTATGGCGCTCCGCTCATCACAAATGACGGCGTGACCATCGCAAAAGAGATCGAGCTTCCCGATGCATTCGAAAACATGGGCGCTCAGCTGATCCGTGAAGTGGCTTCCAAGACGAATGATGTGGCCGGCGACGGTACGACTACCGCCACTGTACTGGCTCAGGAAATGGTCCACGAAGGCATCAAAAACCTTGCGGCAGGCGCCAACCCGATCATTCTGCGCAAAGGCATGAAAAAGGCAACGGATGCAGCCGTTGAAGCGATCAAAAAGATGAGCAAAAAGGTCAGCGGCAAAACGCAGATCGCCAATGTTGCCGCTATTTCAGCCGGCGATGAAGAAGTAGGACAGCTGGTCGCCGATGCCATGGAAAAGGTTTCCAACGATGGTGTCATCACAGTGGAAGAATCCAAGACCATGCTTACAGAGCTGGATCTGGTCGAGGGCATGCAGTTTGACCGCGGCTATATCTCCGCATACATGAGCACGGATATGGAGAAAATGGAAGCTGTTCTCGAAGATCCCTGCATCCTTATCACCGATAAAAAGATCAGCAACATTCAGGAGATCCTGCCGCTTCTGGAACAGGTCGTTCAGGCCGGCAAACGCCTTCTGATCATTGCTGAGGACGTAGAAGGCGAAGCGCTTACCACCTTGATCGTCAACAAGCTCAGAGGTACGTTCCAGGTCGTTGCTGTTAAAGCTCCCGGCTATGGCGACAGAAGAAAAGAGATGCTCAAGGATATCGCTATCCTGACCGGCGGCCAGGTGATCTCCGATGAGCTCGGCCTTGATCTGAAGGAAGCTACTCTGGACATGCTGGGCAAAGCAAAATCCGTCAAGGTTGCCAAAGAGAATACCGTTATCGTTGACGGTCTCGGCGACAAGAAGGAAATTGCAGACCGTGTGGCTCAGATCCGTGCCCAGATCGAAGAGACCAAGTCTGATTTTGACAGAGAGAAGCTTCAGGAGAGACTTGCCAAGCTTGCAGGTGGTGTCGCCGTGATTCGCGTCGGTGCCGCTACTGAGACAGAGATGAAGGAAGCCAAGCTGCGTCTGGAGGATGCGCTTGCCGCGACAAAAGCAGCTGTCGAGGAAGGCATTATTGCAGGCGGCGGTTCCGCTTATGTGCATGCGGCCAAAGAAGTGGCAAAGATCACCGCTGATCTCGAGGGTGATGAAAAGACCGGTGCCAATGTAGTGCTCAAGGCTCTGGAAGCTCCGCTTTACAGGATCGCAGTAAATGCTGGCCTCGAAGGCGCTGTGATCATCAACAAGGTCAAGGAATCCGAAGAAGGCATCGGCTTTGATGTCCTGAAAGAGGAGTATGTGGATATGGTCGGCGCCGGCATCCTTGATCCGGCCAAAGTTACCAGAAGTGCCCTTCAGAACGCTACCAGCGTCGCCTCTTCTCTGCTGACAACAGAATCTGTAGTCGGCATCATCAAAGAGCCCGAACCCGCCGCTCCCGCCCCCGGCGCCGGCGGAATGGGGATGATGTGATTTAAGTGAGAAGTGCGCAGGTCAGTATATGAGGAAATGCGTCAAGCTTGCTTGTAAGCATTTCCTCATATACTGACCTGCATAGGGCGAACGCCCTCATCCACAGACCCGGAGGGTCTGTGGATACAGCACTTCGGAGTACATGAAGAGAGGGTGAACGCCTGCATCCACGGATCCTGAGGGTCTGTGGATGCAGCACTTCGGAGTACATACAGAAAGGAGCATGCCCGGTGAGTGAGTTATTTAAAGAGCATCTGGTAAAGAAGGAGCCCACCGCAAAAGATACTCTGTTAAAATTCGGTTCCATTATCCTGACGGTTCTCTTCCTTGCAGCCGGGCTGCTGCTGCACCCGATCTTCCTGATTCCGGGAATCGTGCTGGGAATCGTAGCCTATGTGGTGATCCTGCCAAATACGGATCTTGAGTACGAGTATCTTCTTGTAAATCATTCTCTTGACATTGACAAGGTCATGGCAAAGTCAAAGAGGAAAAAGCTGAAGTCCTATGACCTTTCCGGTGCGGATATCATTGCGCCGCTGAATTCTTCGAGAATGGATTATTACAACAGCAATACCAACATGAAAGTGCTGGATTTTTCATCAGGCAATCCGGAACATAAAAGATTTGCTTTCGTGATCCGGGACGACGGAGCAGCCACAAAGGTTATCTTCGAACCTGATGAAGCGATGGCGACGACTCTTCGCCAGTCCATGCCGAATAAGTGCTTTCTTGACTGAATGTGCTGAAATATGAATTAAGTCCCGCCCCTTTTGGGGCGGGACTTTGTGGTTTTTGTGAATTGACAGTCGTGTTGAAGTTTGCTAAACTTTGCGAATATACATCAGACAGGAGGTAAAATATGGGTACAATCATCGGTGAAGGTATTACCTTTGATGACGTTCTGCTAGTTCCATCCTATTCCAAAGTGATCCCGAACCAGGTAGATGTTTCCACACGACTGACAAAAAAGATCCGCCTGAATATCCCCATGATGAGCGCAGGCATGGACACTGTCACTGAGTACCGGATGGCGATCGCCATGGCCAGACAGGGCGGCATCGGTATCATCCACAAGAATATGACCATAGAGGAGCAGGCTGACGAAGTCGACAAGGTCAAACGCTCTGAAAATGGTGTAATCACAGATCCATTTTTCTTATCTCCACAACATACTCTCAAGGATGCCAACGACCTGATGAGTAAATTCCGTATCTCCGGTGTACCGATCACTGAAGGCAAAAAGCTTGTAGGGATCATTACCAACCGCGATCTTAAATTTGAGACGGATTTTTCCAAAAAGATCAGGGACTGCATGACCTCAGAGAATCTGATCACAGCCAGAGAGGGCATTACCCTTGAGGAAGCCAAAGAAATCCTTGCAAATTCCCGTAAAGAAAAACTGCCGATCGTCGATGACGATTTTAATCTGAAAGGTCTGATCACGATAAAGGATATCGAGAAACAGATCAAGTACCCGCTCGCCGCCAAAGATGAAAAAGGCCGTCTGCTCTGTGGCGCCGCGGTCGGCATCACCGCAAATGTGCTGGCGCGCGTGGAAGCGCTGGTCAAGGCAAATGTCGATGTGGTCGTTGTGGACTCTGCCCACGGACATTCGGAAAATATCCTCCGCGCCGTGAGAGAAATCAAAGGCGCATTCCCGGATCTTGCCCTGATCGCAGGTAATGTGGCGACAGGAGATGCGACCAGAGCCCTGATCGCGGCCGGTGTTGACGCCGTAAAAGTCGGAATCGGCCCCGGATCGATCTGTACGACCCGTGTGGTGGCGGGGATCGGTGTGCCTCAGATCACGGCGGTGATGGACTGCTATGAGGCTGCCAGGGAAACAGATACACCGATCATTGCCGACGGCGGTATCAAGTACTCAGGAGATATCACCAAAGCGATCGCGGCCGGAGCTGATGTCGTGATGATGGGCAGCATGTTCGCCGGATGCGATGAAAGCCCGGGTACCTTTGAGCTTTATCAGGGCAGAAAATATAAAGTATACCGCGGCATGGGTTCCATCGCTGCCATGGAAAACGGAAGCAAAGACAGATACTTCCAGGAAAACGCGCGCAAGCTGGTTCCCGAGGGCGTGGAAGGCCGTGTGGCATATAAGGGCGAACTCGAGGATACGGTATTCCAGCTGATCGGCGGCCTGCGCTCCGGTATGGGCTATTGCGGTGCCGAAAATATCGAACAGCTTAAGACAGAAGGCAGGTTCATCAAGATCTCCGCTGCGTCCCTTAAGGAATCCCATCCGCATGATATTCACATCACCAAAGAGGCGCCTAATTACAGTGTTGACGAATAAGCACGGGTATCTGGCTGACCCGTCAGAGATACAGGAGGAATATGAGGCTGGCAGAGCTTACACAGGAACTGAAATCAAACACATATCCCGGACGGGGGATCGTGATCGGGCGGTCCGCGGACGGCACAAAGGCTGTGACGGCATACTTTATCATGGGCCGCAGTGAGAACAGCCGCAATCGTGTCTTTGTTACGGAGGGCGACGGGATCCGCACACAGGCCTTTGATCCCTCCAGGCTCCAGGATCCCAGCCTGATCATCTATGCACCGGTGAGAAAGCTCGGAAATGACCTGATCGTGACAAACGGAGATCAGACAGATACGATCTACGATGGACTCGCCGGCGGGCAGTCCTTTGAAGAGGCTCTTGCAACACGCACATTTGAGCCGGATGCGCCAAACTATACCCCGCGTATCTCCGGTATCCTCCATATTGAAAACGGACAGTTTTCCTACAAGCTCTCCATTTTAAAGAGCCACAGAGGAAATCCTGACTGCTGTGACAGGTTTACTTTCTCTTATGATGCTCCACTGGCAGGAGAGGGCAGCTTTATCCATACGTATCAGGGCGACGGCAGTCCGCTTCCGTCTTTTGAAGGAGAGCCGACGCCTGTTACGATCGAAGGGGATCCTGATACATTTGGCAATGCAGTATGGAACAGCCTCAATGAGGATAACAAGGTTTCCCTGTTTGTCCGTTTTACCGATATCCGGACGGGGGAGAGCGAAACCCGTATCTACAACAAAAATGTGTGACATGCCGGAGAGGAACAGACCATGAACGAACTTGAACTGAAATACGGATGTAACCCCAATCAAAAGCCATCCCGGATTTTTATGGCAGACGGAAGCGAACTGCCGATCCGTGTGCTGCGGGGCAAACCGGGATACATCAATTTCCTGGATGCTTTTAACGGCTGGCAGCTGGTACGTGAGCTTAAAAAGGCGACCGGCCTTCCCGCCGCGACTTCCTTTAAGCATGTGTCGCCGGCCGGCGCGGCGATCGGTCTGCCGCTGACAAAGACTTTGGCGGATATTTACTGGGTAGGCGATCTGGACTGGGAGAACCTTTCTCCTCTTGCCTGCGCCTATGCCCGGGCCAGAGGCGCGGACAGGATGTCTTCCTTTGGAGATTTTATCGCGCTCTCTGATGTATGTGACGCGGATACCGCTTCCCTGATCCGCAGAGAGGTGTCGGACGGGATCATCGCTCCGGGCTTCACGGATGAGGCGCTGGAGATCCTGGCACAAAAGAAAAAAGGCAATTACAATGTGATCGAGATCGATCCGGAGTATGTACCGGATCCGATCGAGCGCAAACAGGTGTTTGGCATCACCTTTGAACAGGGACGCCAGGAGCTGGCCATCGATGATGAGATGATCTCCCATATCGTGACAAAGGCTTCCTCGCTTACCCCTGAGGCAAAGCGGGATATGAAGATCGCGCTGATCATTCTGAAATATACACAGTCCAATTCCGTCTGCTATGTCAAAGACGGCCAGGCCATCGGTATCGGAGCCGGACAGCAGTCCCGTATTCACTGCACACGTCTGGCCGGACAGAAAGCGGACAACTGGTATCTGCGCCAGAGCCCTGAGGTCCTGGGACTGCCCTTCCTGGATGGGATCGGCCGGGCAGAGCGGGACAACGCGATCGATGTATATATCGGGGATGAATACATGGATGTACTCTCCGACGGCGCATGGGAGAAAATTTTCAAAGAAAAGCCCTCCGTGTTTACCAGAGAGGCAAAACGCGCCTGGCTGGACACCATGACCGGGGTGACCCTCGGCTCCGACGCGTTCTTCCCGTTCTCTGACAACGTGGAGAGAGCCAGGAAAAGCGGCGTATGCTATATCGCAGAGCCGGGCGGGTCTGTCCGTGATGAAGATGTTATCGCCTGCTGTGATAAATATGGGATAGTCATGGCCTTTACGGGGATCAGGTTGTTCCATCATTGAGATCTGAATTTCCGGCAGGTAAATGGGGTCAGGCCCTCCAAA
>JAFWDX010000438.1 GCA_017515945.1 Blautia sp.
ACGGAAGCATTACTGTGCGTCAGCATCTGCATGGCATTCCGCAGACGGGTTTCCACCAGAAAATCCCAGGGCGTCTGGCCCGTTTCTTTCTCAAACAGCCGCGAAAAATAATATTTGCTCAGGGAAACCGACCCGGCAATGTCATCCAGCGATATTTCTTCATTATAATGATCGTTTATAAAATACTTAGCCTGCCGTACCGGATTGTCATCCACCAGATTCAGGCTTCCGGTAAGTGAGCAGAGCATGGTTGTGATCAGCATGGAAATGGTGTGGTCGTTCGGCACCGGCACCATAGTCTCCCGTTTCAGGGAATTCAGCAAATACTGGATGCGGGAATCCTTGTGAAAGACAGGGCCGTTATTCTCCGTGAGAAGACGGTAATAGGCAGGCAGCGCTGCGCCATGCAGCATATACTGCTGCATCCTGGTAACGGTTTCCGCCTTATACATATGATGTTTCCGGAGATCAAGCAGGACCATATGGCTGTCCGTCAGACTGAATCTTTTATCCTCATAGTCCACCGTGACCTTTCCGGACAGAACATTCATCAGCAGATAGCAGTCCAGTATATCGCGGTCAACCCGGTAGGAACTGTCGCAGACGTATTCGTCACTCCAGGTCAGATAATACAGATTTCTTCTGGCAAATTCTGAGCTGAAGTGAAAGCCGCGCCCATGCCGGGAAAGTATTCCCTTTTCATTGGGGATTATCGATTTTTTCTGAACCCGGTTCAGTTCCATACGCATCCTCCTTGCCTTCCTGACCGTCTGTCGTATGGAATCAGTATACATCCGAACCGGATAAAAAAACAGACCCGGTCTCCCGGGTCTGTCGTGTTTCAGGGGGAAAAGCAGTCCATATGATCGCCGAAACAGACCGTCTCTCCTGGTTTGCTGCGGAATTGTCTGCGAAATGCGCCCGGCGTGCAGTCGGCATATCGCCTGAAAACCCGGATCAGGCCGGACGCATTGGCAAACCCGCAGGCCACAGCGATCTCATTGACCGTCGTCCGGCTGCCGGCCAGCAGCTGCATGGCAGCCCGGACCCTGGTTCTGGTGAGATATTCCCAGGGAGCGCACCCTGTCTCTTTTTCAAACAGCCTTACAAAATAGTATTTGCTCAGCGAAGCCGCCCCGGCAATATCTTCCAGGGAGATATTGCTGCCATAATTGGCCTCGATAAAACGCTTCGCTTTCAGAATGGGATCCGACTCCAGTTCTTTCATGTTCTCCTCAAAAATCCGCATCGCTTCAGAGGCCGGCCAGGATCCGGTGCTCTCAGTTCCGGGGTTTCTCACGCATCATGGCAAAGATAACGGCAATTACGATAATGGCGCCTTCTGCGATCTGCTGCCAGTAGGCATCTACGGCCATAAGCGTCAGTCCCTGCCGGATCGTGCCCAGAATCAGTGTACCCACGATCACGCCCCAGATAGTGCCTTTGCCGCCCATGGGGCTTGTGCCGCCGATAATGCTGGCGGAAATGGCGGACATCTCATAGTTCTGCGCCGCGCCCGGATTAACGGAAAGCACGCGTCCCGCAAAAACGAAAGCAGCCACTCCATACATGACGCCCGCAAACGCATAGATCGTGATCAGCGTTTTATTGATATTGATACCGGTTACTCTTGCTGCGCCGATGTTCCCGCCGATGGCAAACGTATCACAGCCGAATTTGGTATAGTTCAGAAGAACCCAGGAGATCGCGACACAGATGAAAAAGATAAGGGCCGGCACGGGCAGGATGCCGATCTTGCCGCCGATCTTACTGTAGGAAGGGATCAGCTGTGTAACCGGCTTTCCGGCTGTGATGACCTGGGCCAGTCCTCTGGCAATGTAGAAGGTACCGAGCGTCGCGATCCAGGGGAACAGTTTCAGTTTCGCCACCATAGCCCCGTTCAGGGCGCCGAGCAGGCCTCCGAAAATCAGGGCCACCAGCAGCGGGGCCCAGATCCCCAGCTGCGGCAGGAACGGGAATATCCGGTTGCTGGCTGTCGCCAGCTGGCCAAAGGAAGAGCTCACAACCGCCGCCAGCGCCACCATGGAACCTGCCGACAGGTCAATGCCTCCGGAGATGATGATAAAGGTCACTCCCAAAGCCATAATGCCATAGATGGATCCCTGTGTCAGAATACCCTGAATGTTGCTGAGAGAAAGAAAGCTGATGCCATTGATCAGGGTCATGACAAGCACAAGAGCCAGAAGCATGACCAGGATTCCGTATGTCCCCAGAAACTTCGATATGGCGCTCGCTTTATTCGTATTCTGCATAATTCATTCCTCCTATCCCTGTTCGCATCAGTTCGAGCTGTTCCTGCGTACGTCCAGCGCGCAGGCAAATACAATCACAAGACCGACCGCGATCGTCTGCCAGCTGGATTCGATCTTCAGAAGCGTCAGTCCGTTCCGGAGTACGCTGATAATCAGCGCACCCACTACCGTGGTACGGATGGATCCCGTCCCGCCGGAAGGGCTGGCCCCGCCTATGATGCAGGAAGCAATGGCGATCAGCTCGTAACCGACCGCTGCACCCGGATGTATGGCATTCGCGCGGGCCGCAACGATCAGGCCGGCCACAGAACACATCAGACCGGAAAACGCATAGATTATGATCTTCCGGGAAGGAACCTTTACGCCCGAAACGGCTGCTGCTCTCTCATTCGTCCCGATGGCGTATACAGATTTGCCGAATACCGTTCTTCTCAGAAGCACAGAGTCCACGACGATGAGCACCAGGAACACCAGGACAACAGAAGGGACAACACCGAACAGGTTCTGTCCGAGAACCACATACCCATTCGTCAGATTACTGACCGGCTGACCGCCTGTGATCAGAAGCGTGGCGCCCCGGAGAACCGTCGTCATGCCCAGTGTGACAATAAAGGGCGGTGTGTTGAATGTCGAAATCAGGAACCCGTTGAAGGCACCGATCAGAAATCCCGCCGCAAGTGTGATAAAAACCGGAACAATAAACGGGAGTTCGGGAAGTCCCGGGAAAACCTTGCCGGCAGCTGCCGTGGCTGTCTGTCCGAAGCTGGCCCCCAGGACACCCGCAAAAGCAACCTCCGCGCCCGCAGCCAGGTCGATGCCGCCGGAAATGATCACATAGGTCATGCCCAGCGCCATGCAGCCGTATACGGTCGCCGCATTCAGGACGCTCATGATATTGTCAACAGAGATAAATGCCGGACGGACAATTGTAATCAGCACACACATTGCGATCAAAATGACATAGGTACCGTTGTTCGCCATCAGTTCTTTCAGGTTTTTTGTCTTGCCCATATCAGCGCCCCCTTTACTGCTCTTCCCGGGTAATGCCGGAAGACAGCTCCATCAGCTGTTCCGCCGTGACCGTTCCGTCATTGTCAAGAATTCCCATGCAGTCTCCCTCGTGCATGACCATGATACGGTCAGACATACCCATTACCTCCGGCTGTTCGGAAGAAATCATGATCACACTCTTTCCGGCAGCGACCAGTTCTCCGATCAGGCGGTGGATCTCCGACTAAGCACCGACATCGATTCCCCTGGTCGGCTCATCCATAATGATGATATCCGGAGATGTCATCAGCCATCTGGCGACCAGGACCTTCTGCTGGTTGCCGCCGGACAGATTTTTGATCAGCTGCTTCTGACTTGGCGTTTTGATCGCTATTTTTTCGATATACTCGGCACAGTCCTCCCGCATTTTTTTCAGGTTCAGGAGCCTGCCCGGGCCGACATACGCGTCGATGTTCGCGATCGTGGAGTTGAACTCGATGTCCTGAATGGGGAAAATGCCGTTTCCGCGCCGGTCTTCGGTAATAAAGGCCATTCCCGCATCGATGGAATCCTTGCCGCAGGTGGGATGGAAGTCCTTCCCTTTGAAGCGAACGGTTCCCGACTTTCTTTGCCGGAGTCCGAAGATCGTCTCCATGAGTTCCGTTCTTCCTGCGCCGACCAGACCGGACAGGCCAAATATCTCACCCTGCCGTACGGTAAAGGAAATATTCCGGAAAAGGGACTCGTGGCACAGATCCTTCACCTCCAGAACCACGTCGCCGATCGGCACCTTTACCTTGGGGAAAAGATTTTCCACGGAACGTCCGACCATCATCTCTATGATCTGGTCCTGCGTAATATCCGCTGTGTTGGCACTGGACACATATGTTCCGTCCCGGTATACCGATACGCGGTCGGTGATCTCTTTTATCTCATCCAGCTTATGCGAAATATAGATAACCGATCTGCCTTCCGCCTTCAGCTGACGGATGATCTTGAACAGCTGCTGCGTCTCTTTTTCCGTGATGGCACTGGAGGGCTCATCCATGATAATCAGCTTGGAATTGTAGGAAACTGCACGGGCAATTTCCACCATCTGCATCTTCGCGACGGTCAGATGCTTCATCAGCGTCCTGGGATCCTCGTCCAGTTCGATGATTTGCAGAACCTTTTTCGTGTCCTCGTACATTTTCTTCCAGTTCACCAGTCCCAATGCGTTGACCGGCTCACGGCCCAGCCAGATGTTTGCCATGATCGACCGGTCCTGCATGGGAGACAATTCCTGCTGGATCATGGACACGCCGAACTCCAGCGCATCCCTGGGTCCGTAATGCTGTCTTTCCACACCGTCAAAGACGATTTTGCCGCTCGTCGGCGGAAAAATGCCCATCAGGCAGTTCATCATGGTTGACTTGCCGGCTCCGTTTTCTCCGAGGAGGCCGTGTACCTCCCCCGCTTTTACCTTCAGCTGTATACCGCGCAGAGCCTTTACGCCTGGGAATTCTTTTGTGATGTCTGTCATCTCAAGCAAATATTTCTCTTCTGCCATACCTTCTCTCTCGATCAAAATCCGAATCAAACAGGTTTTTTATAAATAAAGTGAGGGGGGTGCCCTCACTTTACTGTATTCAGCTCAGACTATGTGTCCTCTTTCCGGCTCATCAGTTCAGGCCGATGAATTCATCAACATTTTCCTGTGTTACCGGCACATACGGAATCCAGGTAATCCCGCTCTCCGGTGTAACGCCCTGCGCCATCTCGATGGCCTTCTGCACGGCGCCTCCGCCCTGTCCGACAGAATCCTGATACACGGTTCCCATCATCTCACCGGCCTTTACGGATGCGCAGCCATCCGGTGTAGCATCAACACCGACGACAAGCACGTCTGTGCGGTTTGCCTTCTTCAGCGCTTCAACCGCGCCGAGAGCCATCTCATCGTTATTGGCGCAGATCGCATTCAGTTCCGTACCATAGGTGGACAGCCAGTTGTTCACGACATCGATGGCCTTGTCCCGCTGCCACTCGGCTGTCTCTTCCGCGATCACCTCAATATCCGGATAGGACTCCGCAAACACATCCTTCACACCCTGTGTACGCATGTAGGTCGCCTCGTGGTTCAGCTCGCCCTGCAGGATGGCCACCTTGCCGGACTGAAGGACCGGTCCTATCATCTCGCCCTGCATGATACCGGCCTCGATGGAATCGGAACCGACATAATGCACGCCGTCCGGAATCTCCGACTCATCCGCGAAGGGATTGACATTGCAGTACACAAGCGGAATGCCCTTATCGGCAGCTGCCTGGGTGATCGGCGCCATGGCGCTGGAATCAGCCGGTACCACGACCAGACAGTTTACACCCTGCTGGATCAGCGCGTTGACCTGATCCTGCTGCTTGACAACGTCATTCTGCGCATCGGTTACAGTGATCTCGGCACCCATTTCTTCTGCCTTCTTCTGTGCGGCAGATACGAGGTACGTCTGGAATGTATTGTTCATGTCTACGCAGGAATAGCCGACCTTGATGCCCTCGCCGGAAACCGTGGTCTCCTCTGCTGCGGAAGCAGCGGCTTCCGTCTCAGCGGCACTGGAAGCGGCAGCCTCGGAAACGCTGGATGCGGCAGCCTCAGAAGCGCTGGATGCGGCAGCCTCGGAAGCGCTGGATGCGGCAGCCTCGGAAGCGGCACTCTCGGCGGCACTGGATACGGCAGCCTCGGAAACAGCACTCTCCACAGCTTCAGAAGCGGCACTTTCCGCTGCTTCAGAAGCGGCGCTCACGGCTGCGCTGGATGCGGCAGCCTCGGAAGCAGCCTTGCTCGAAGAAGAACCGCCGCAGCCGGCCAGGAGCATACTGGCTGTAAGAGAAACACCAAGAAACACCTTTGCAAATTTTTTCATACCTTCTCCTCTCTTTTCCTTGTTTTCTGACGAAATGACGTTTTGTTTTTTCGTAATCTTATTATAAATGACATATCCGGTATGATTCAGTCTCTGATCTTGTTCCGAAATTGTCATTTATTGCTCTTATCTTTCCTCGTTAAAATCTCTGACGGCTCTGGCCAGCGCATCCACATTGGCAGCCGGCACGCCGGGAACAATATTGTGAATGGTGTTAAATACATATCCGCCGTTTTTACTGAAAATGCCCAGACACTCCTTTGCCTGCTCATACACCTGCTCCGGTGTGCCTTCCGGCAGAAGGTGCTGCGTATCGATTCCGCCGCCCCAGAAGACCAGCTTATCGCCATATTTCTCCTTCAGCATGTTCCGGTCCATGTTCTGTGCCGTCCACTGTACCGGATTCAGGATGTCAAAGCCGCCCTCGACCAGTTCGTCGATGATCGGTTCAATGCTGCCGCAGCAGTGCTTGAAGGTCTTCCAGCCTGTGTTTTCGTGTACCCAGGTATTGATCTTCTTCCAGTAAGGCATCCACAGCTCGTGCACCGTATTCTTGCTGTAGAAGAGGCTCTTCTGCGTGCCCAGGTCCGTTCCGCAGATATGCAGGACATCGATGGAATCGCCGATGGCATCATGGATCTTCTTCAGATTCTGGATGCCGATATCGGTTTCCTTCTCAAAAATCTCCTCAACGGTATCCGGATCTCCGGCCGTCACCATATAGAAATCCTCCAGCTTGCGGATTCCTTTGGGCGCTGTCAGCATCGGGCCGGCGATCATGGAGTGATCCGCCAGACATGTGCCGCCGCCGGTAATGCCGGTACTGCACTGTGTGATCACGCGGCTGGGATCCTGCAGCCCGTCAATCTGCTTTTTGATATAGGCAACCTCCTCATCTGTAAAAACAGTGAACTCCTCCAGGTTGTCATTAATATCGTAATCGTCCTCATCCCACTCCGGCGCGCGGTCTTCGTTATCAAAGTAGACGCCTTCCTTCGGCATGCGGGCTGTGGGAACGGAATCCGTGTCGGCGCAGGCATAGATCAGGGTGTCGCCCTTTTCATCCGTGGTCGTGATAAACTGCTCCGGAACCAGAACGGTCTGTCCCCAGGGAGTCGTCCACTCCTTGTAAGTATCGTTCACATCAAATCCGTAGCAGGTCCGGGCCCCCCATACCGGCTGGGTCTGCACGCCCAGCGCCTCGCGGAGATCATCCTCCATCCAGCCCAGAAGCTGGCAGGGCTCAATTATTCTGACCGGTCTTTTCTCCAGACCGTAAAAATCTCTCAGCTCCTCCATCACCATGCAGTGCATGCCCGTTGTGTTCAGACCGCCGATATCAAACAGCACCGGGCCTTCCTTATGCTCCAGCGCGAGTTTCAGTTTCTCCTTGCCTGTCATCGTCTTCCGCTCCTCTCCTGCCCATACGGCAATGATCGTTCCGTTTGATTTGTTAATTCTTGCTGTCTTCGGTTTATGGCTGGCCGGTAATGAATCCGTGTCCATGCAATAACTATATCCCCATGTCTGACCGGCATCAGTCCATAATGTTGTTTAAAAATGTTCCGATATTGCTCTGCCGTTTTGCGGAAAGCAATCAATCAAAATCCACCCAGCCCGCACCATTGTCGGCGGATTCCACGCACTTCTCAATCCACTTTACGCCCATCCGGCCCGCATGCACGTCCGGATACCAGAAATCCCCGTATTCCGAGGTGTCTGCCTGATCCATGGCAATGGCAAATCTTCTGTACAGATTTGCCCAGGCTTCGAACAGGCCTTCCGCATGGCCGCCTCCGATGCGATCCTCCGCGCGGGCCTCGTCATACAGATAGCCGGCTCCGCGTTCCAGAATGCGCCTTGGCTCCCCTTCGATTTCATATGTCAGTTCGCGGTACTCCGGCATCTGATCAGGAAAAAA
>JAFWDX010000439.1 GCA_017515945.1 Blautia sp.
GCTCCTTCACAGTTACGAGGCCAGGCGCAGGCTCCTTTCGTCGCATTTAAAGTGCGCCTCCCAAGGGACGCCTTCGGTGTGGCCTTGGCGATTGAGCTTTTGTTCCACGCACCTGCCAGGGCACGCCTGCGGTGTCGCAGTAAATGCGAGGTGCTGATTGAACAGTTACTTTTATGGATCAATTTTCAGGAGGACAGCTGCGGCTGTGATATGCAGAAAGGGAGAAGGATATGTCAATGAGTAATGTTCCGGAAATTTATGGCTCACTTGTATTTGATGACCGTGTAATGAGAGCAAGATTATCTTCGGATGTCTATCAGTCCCTGAGAAAGACAATAGATGAAAACGCGGATCTGCAGGAGAACATAGCGCAGGCTGTGGCCAGCGAGATGCGCGACTGGGCGGTGGAGCACGGTGCTACCCATTTTACCCACTGGTTTCAGCCGCTGACAGGCGTGACGGCGGAAAAACATGACGGTTTTATCACACCGTCTCCGGATGGCGGAGTGATCATGGAATTCAGCGGGAAAGAGCTGATCAAGGGGGAACCGGATGCCTCTTCCTTCCCGTCGGGCGGGCTCAGAGCGACCTTTGAGGCGAGGGGATATACCGCCTGGGATCCGACCTCCTATGCATTTATCAAGGATCATACCCTGTGCATCCCGACCGCTTTCTGCTCTTATGCCGGAGACGCACTGGACAAGAAGACGCCTCTGCTCAGATCCATGCAGGCCCTGAACCGGCAGGCAAAGCGGATCCTGAAGCTGTTCGGCAAAGAGGTGCGGAATGTGCGGACCAGCGTCGGACCCGAGCAGGAATACTTCCTGATCGACAGGGAGATGTTTGAGAAAAGACCTGACCTGGTGTATACCGGGAGAACGCTGTTCGGGGCAATGCCGCCCAAGGGTCAGGAGCTGGATGATCATTATTTCGGCGCCATCAAGCCCAGAGTGATCGAATTCATGGAGGATCTGAACAACGAACTGTGGAAGCTGGGGATCCTGGCAAAGACGGAACACAATGAAGTCGCGCCGGCCCAGCATGAACTGGCGCCGATTTTTTCTTCAACCAATGTGGCGACGGATAACAACCAGCTGACAATGGAGATCATGAGAAAGGTGGCCGGGAAGCACGGCCTGGCATGCCTTCTCCATGAGAAACCGTTTGCGGGCGTGAACGGCTCCGGAAAGCATAACAACTGGTCCATGGCGACAGATGATGGCGTGAACCTGCTTTCGCCCGGCGATACACCGCATGAAAACGCACAGTTCCTGCTGTTTCTGTGTGCCGTGATTCAGGCGGTGGATGATTACCAGGATCTGCTGAGGCTTTCGGTGGCGACTGCAGGAAACGATCACCGGCTCGGTGCCAACGAGGCGCCGCCTGCAATCATCTCGGTATTTCTTGGAGACGAGCTGACGGCCATCCTGGAGGCGATCAAAAACGATGTGCCTTATGAGGGAACAGAAAAGGTCACCATGAAACTGGGCGTTCATACACTTCCAAGGTTTTTCAGGGACACGACAGACCGCAACCGCACATCGCCGTTTGCCTTTACCGGCAACAAATTCGAATTTCGTTCACTGGGATCCTCAAACAGCATTGCCTGCTGCAACATCATGTTGAACGCGGCCGTTGCAGAAAGCCTGAAGCAGTATGCGGACAGACTGGAAGGCGCAGAAGACTTTGAAAAAGAGCTCCATGATCTGATCAGGGAAACGATCCAAAAGCATGAAAGAATCCTCTTTAACGGGAATGGATACGGCGAGGAATGGGTCGAAGAGGCGACGAAGGTGAGAGGGCTGTCGAATCTGAAGACGACCGCGGACGCGATGCCGCATCTCCTTGACAAAAAGAACATGGATATGCTGATGGCGCATAAGGTGTTTACGGAAACAGAGCTCCATTCCAGATGCGAGATCATGCTGGAAAATTATTGCAAGACCGTGAACATAGAAGGCCATACCATGGTGGATATGGTCCGCAAGAACTATCTGCCGGCCATCGAAGAGTACCTGTACAGTCTGGCACGAACGATATCTCTGATGAAATCTGTCAGCGACCAGGTGAAATGCAATTATGAGATTTCTACTATGGAAAGACTCTCCGAGCTGACGGATTACATCCTGGAGCGGGTGAAAGATCTGGAGAAGGCACTGGAGGACCTGAAGGGGTATACAAGTATTCTGGAAACTTCAGAAGCGGTCAGAGATGACGTGATTCCCAAGATGGAGCATCTGAGAAAGCATGTTGATGAGGCGGAAATGCTGATGCCGGAGAACAGCTGGCCGTTCCCGAGCTACGGGAAGCTCCTGTTTTCCGTGAACTGAAAATGAGTCACGGGGACAGGTTCCTTGACTCATTTTCAGCCAGGTCGTGAGAACAGTATACTCGCGCGATCAAATGAATGGAAAATGTCACTGATTTCCCGCGCGGTATATGCAGAGGCTCTAAATACGTGGAAGCAAAGCATTCCACGTATTAAGACCCTCTAGTATAACTGAACAGGTACAACTACTACCACGGTTTGGATAAAACGAACCACGGAGGTGGCATTTATATGATGTATGACAGAAAACTGATACTGGAGGACGGGAGCGAGTATCCGGGGTACGGCTTCGGGAGCCGCAGGGATACAGTCTGTGAGGTGGTGTTCAATACCTCGATGACCGGGTATCAGGAGATCCTGTCGGACCCGTCCTGCACAGATCAGGCTGTTGTGATGGCCTATCCTCTGATCGGCAATTACGGTCTTGCAAATGAAGACTTTGAGAGCAGGATCACAGGTCCCGGCGCCATGATCGTCAGGGAGATAAATGAAACGCCGTCCAATTTCCGCTCTGTCAGCTCCCTGCCGGAATATCTGGAGGGAGCGGACATTCCCGGGCTGTGGGGCGTGGATACCAGAAAGCTGGTCAGACATATCCGTGGTCACGGTACCCTCAGAGGCGCGATCACAGGCGCGGATGTACCGGTCCCGGAGGGACTCCGGATGATCAGTGAGACCGCAGTTCCCAGGGACGCCGTCAGCCGCTGCAGCTGCCGGAAAAGGTGGTACAGCAGAACGTCAAATCCGAGGTTCCATGTCGTGTTGATCGACTGCGGAATGAAACAGAATATCGTCCGTATGCTGAACCGGTTCAAATGCAATGTTACAGTCGTACCGTATGATACAGGCAGTAAGGAAATCCTGTTACTGCTGCCGGACGGCGTGTTCATTTCAAACGGACCGGGAGATCCGGAGGATGTTCCCGAAACGGTGCAGACGCTTAAGCAGCTCCGGGGACAGGTCCCGATGTTTGGCGTCTGCCTGGGGCATCAGCTGCTGGCACTGTCCGGAGGCGCTGCGACCTATAAGCTGAAGTTCGGCCACAGAGGGGGAAATCATCCGGTGAGGGATCTACGGACGGGACAGATCGAGATGACCAGCCAGAACCATTCCTATGCGGTGGAGGCGGCGTCACTTTGCGGTACGGGAATGGAGGTTTCTCATGTGAACCTGCTGGACGGGACCGTGGAAGGGATCCGGAGCGAGAGGGACGGCATTCTGTCGGTGCAGTATCATCCGGAGAGTGCGCCGGGACCACAGGACAGCATGCACTTATTTAAACAGTTTACAGAGCTGATGGCCACTGCTCAGCCGGCACTCCGCATTTATACGGGAGTGTCATAACACATGGACTCCACGTATTTAGAGGATTTTCAATTATCTGTTTCCGCGGGTAAACTGCGGGACCTGGCGTGCAGGTGGAAAAAGAATCGCGCCGGAGACGGATACCGACACTCCGGGAAGTGGCCTGATATGCAGGTGGAAAAGAACGGCGGTAACTGTTCAGTCAGCACCTCGCATTTACTGCGACACCGCAGGCGTGCCTTGGCAGGTGCGTGAGAAAAAAGTTGAACAGCCAGGGCCAGGCGCACTTCCAATGCGACGAAAGGAGCCTGCGCCTCCCAAGGGACGCCTTCGGTGTGGCCTCGTAACTGTGAAGGAGCTTGTGACTGAACAGTTACGAACGGCAATGGATGTAGAAGGGATGACGGGAAATGCCCAGACGTACAGATATAAAAAAAGTTCTGGTGATCGGATCCGGTCCGATCGTGATCGGCCAGGCCGCGGAGTTTGACTATGCGGGAACGCAGGCCTGCCTGGCGCTCAAGGAGGAAGGGTATGAGGTCATTCTCGCCAATTCCAATCCGGCCACGATCATGACGGATCACGCGATCGCGGACAAGGTTTATATGGAGCCTTTGACGCTGGAATATCTGGCAAGGATCTGCCGGCATGAGCGGCCGGACGCGATCATTCCCGGGCTGGGCGGTCAGACTGGACTGAACCTGTCTTTGCAGCTTTACGATAAAGGGGTCCTGGAGGAATGCGAGATCGAGCTGCTGGGAACGGACGCGCAGAGCATCAGAAGAGCCGAAGACAGAGAACTGTTCAAGGCGCTTTGCGAAGAGCTGCATGAACCGGTTATCCCTTCCCTCATTGCAAACAGCGTGGAGGAAGGACTGCAGGCGGCGGAGCAGATCGGTTATCCGGTCATCCTGCGGCCGGCCTTTACGCTGGGCGGAACCGGAGGCGGATTCGTCGATCATGAGGAGGATATGACTCAGATGATGACGCATGCGCTGGCCGCTTCTCCTGTTCATCAGGTACTGGTGGAAAAGAGCGTCAGGGGATATAAAGAAATAGAGTATGAGGTGATGCGGGATGCCGGGGACACCGCGATCACGGTCTGCAATATGGAGAACCTGGACCCGGTGGGGATCCATACCGGCGATTCGATCGTGGTGGCACCCAGTCAGACTCTGACCAACAAGGAATACCAGATGCTCCGGGACAGCGCGCTGAAGATCATCCGTGCCCTGCAGGTGAAGGGGGGATGCAATGTTCAGTTCGCGCTGGACCCCGAGTCCTTTGACTACTATGTGATCGAGGTGAATCCGAGGGTGTCCCGTTCTTCGGCGCTGGCTTCCAAGGCGACCGGATATCCGATCGCCCGGGTATCCGCAAAGATCGCCGTGGGAATGAACCTGGAGGAGATCCATCTGGCAAATACGCCGGCCTGCTTTGAGCCGGCGCTTGACTATGTCGTCACGAAGATGCCGAGGTTTCCATTTGACAAGTTCACCCATGCCTCGAATGTGCTGTCTACGCAGATGAAGGCAACGGGCGAGACCATGAGCATCGGCAGAAGCATGGAGGAAAGCCTGCTGAAGGCGATCCGGTCGCTGGAGGACGGGAAGAACCA
>JAFWDX010000440.1 GCA_017515945.1 Blautia sp.
GAAGCACCTGACCCAGTGGTTTTCATTCACCTGCACCTTTTCCGGTTTCTCTGTCCTGCACCGCTCCATACAATGCGGGCAGCGGGGGTGGAAAGGACACCCTTCCGGAATATTCGCGGGATCCGGCGGCAGCCCGGTGATCACCTTCAGCCGGTCCTGCTCCTTGTTCACATCCGGAATCGAATCAAACAGGGCATGGGTATACGGATGGCGCGGATCCTTGTAGATATCAAAAACGCTGCCGTACTCCAGCACACCGCCTGCATACATGATGGCAACCTTCTCACAGATCTCCGCAACGATACCCAGGTCATGGGTGATCATGATCATGGAGGACTGGTACTTTTTCTTCAGATCCTTCATCAGCTCAAGGATCTGGGCCTGAATTGTCACATCCAGGGCGGTTGTCGGCTCATCGGCGATGAGCAGGGACGGATTGCAGGAAAGAGCGATGGCAATCACCACACGCTGTTTCATCCCTCCGGAAAACTGATGCGGATACTCCCCCGCCCGCTCGCGGTCGATGCCCACGGTCTCCAGCATGTCGCCGGCCAATTGCCAGGCTTCCTTCCTGGAGCAGTGGCGGTGGAGAAGGATCATCTCGCAGATCTGGTCGCCGACGGTTTTGACAGGATCCAGGCTCGTCATGGGATCCTGGAAGATCATGGCGATCTCCTCGCCGCGGATGGCGCGCATCTCACCTTCGCTCAGCTTAAAGAGATCCTGCCCCTTAAAGAGCACCTTGCCGCCGAGTACCTTGGCCGGCGGATCCGGAAGGATACGCAGGATGCTCAGTGCCGTCGTGGTCTTGCCGGCGCCGGTCTCACCCACGAAACCCAGCGCCTCGCCCTCTCCCACCTCCAGGTCCAGGCCGTTCACGGCATGAACATGAC
Organism: Blautia sp.; assembly: GCA_017515945.1. Classification (GTDB taxonomy): domain Bacteria; phylum Bacillota; class Clostridia; order Lachnospirales; family Lachnospiraceae; genus Blautia_A. The sequence goes on from JAFWDX010000440.1 coordinate 894, forward strand.
GGTTTCCCGAGCGGTATTCGACTGTCAGGCCTTCGATTTTTAAAATGTCATTCATATATCTTGCTCTCCTCATTGTCTCAGCTTCGGATCCAGCGCATCCCGCAGCCCGTCGCCAAGCACATTCAGACTGAAGATGGTGATGGCGATGGCCAGTCCCGGGAACAGACACATATACGAATAGTCACGGATATATGTCCTGGCGTTGGAAAGCATGGCGCCCCATTCCGGGGTCGGCGGTTCGATACCCAGTCCGATGAAGCTCAGACCGGCCGCTGTCAGGATGGCAAACGCGACACCCAGCGTGGCCTGTACGATGATGGGTGCGAGGCAGTTCGGCAGGATATGCTTGCGCAGGATCGTAAAATCACTGGTGCCGACGGCCCGGGCCGCTTCCACAAATTCCTGCTCCTTGATGCCCAGCACAGAGGCCCGGACGATCCTGGCGTAGGTAGGGATCGACGCGATACCGGTGGCGATCATCAGGTTGGTAAGACCTGCGCCGAGCGCCGCGGCAATGGAAATGGCCAGCAGGGTCGCGGGAATGGACATAATGACGTCCATCGCGCGCATGATCAGATTGTCACGCCAGCCGCCGTAATAACCGGACACAGCTCCGAGGAATCCGCCCGCAACGACGGAGATACCCACGGCGATAAAGCCTACCTTCAGCGAGATCCGGGAGCCGTAGACCACCCGGCTGAAGATGTCGCGGCCGAATTCATCCGTGCCGAACAGATGAGCTTTGTTCGGGAACTGGTACGCGCCAAGCAGATCCATCTGATCATAAGTATAAGGGGCGATCACGTCCGCAAAGATCGCGGTCAAAACCAGCACGAACAGCACAAACAGGCCAAACATGGCCAGCCTGTTTTTCATCAGCCTCATGAAGGTCTCGCCCCAGAAGCTGTAACGTTTCTCTTTTGTTTTTTTCAAATCTAAGTCCTCCCTCACGAAAACATTCCGATATATACTCGCAGGATAATAAAGCAGAATTTGTAACTGTTCAGGCGCGGGCTCCTTCGTCACATTGGAGGTGCGCCTCCCAGGGACGCCTTCGGTGTGACCCTGGCTGTTGAACTTTTGTAACACGGGCACGCCTGCGGTGTCGCAATATATGCGAGGTGCTGAGTGAACAGTTAGGCAAAGTCTTTCAATACGTGGAGTTACGCGTATTCAGACATGCTTGTATACTTCTGCGGTTATTTATACTGCGATTTGATCTTCGGATCGAGGAACGCATAAATGATGTCAATGATCAGATTGATCAGGCAGAACGACAGGGAGATAAACAGGACGCCGCCCTGTACGATCGGGAAATCCCTCTGCTTGATGGCGTCGACCATCAGCCGGCCTACGCCGTTGATGGAGAAAATGGTCTCGCACAGCACCGCACCGCCCAGCAGGTTGCCGAACTGGATGCCGACGACGGTAACGATCGGAACGAGGGCGTTCCTGAGTACGTGATCCAGCGTGATGCGGGTCTCCTTCTGTCCTTTGGCCCTGACCGTGCGAATGTAATCCTGGCGGATGACCTCCAGCATACTGGAACGCGTCATGCGGGCAAAAACCGCAATGGACTGAGTGCCCAGGGTAAACGCAGGCAGAATCACATGCTTAAAACTCGTAAGACCCGACGGCGGCAGCCAGCCCAATCTGACCGAGAACAGCAGGATCAGCAGCAGACCCAGCCAGAATACCGGCATGGATATGCCGATCAGCCCCAGGATCATCGTGAAATTGTCAAAAAAGGAATACTGCTTTGTCGCAGAGATGATGCCGATCGGGATTCCGATCAGAATGGCGATGATAATGGCCGCCACGGATAATTTTACCGTAGAAGGCAGCGCGCTGGTGATCTCCTTCATGACCGGCAGACCGCTTTTATAGGATGTGCCCATGTCGCCGTGCAGGAACAGGTCACGGACATAGCGGACATAACGGACGATAAACGGGTCATTCAGGCCCATGGACTCTCTCATAGCCTCCACTTCCTCGATGGAAGCGGACTCGCCCAGCACGATCCGGGCCGGATCGCCCTTGGTGATGGACATGAGAAAGAATACGATCAGGGTCACCAGGAGCATGACCGGGATCAGAGCCAATACCCGTTTGAGAATGTATTTTATCATTGAATATCCTCCAGCTCCGGAATACAGGGGAACCACACAGAGAACCGTCCCCTGTGTGGTTGACGCTCCAATACATACTAGTGGGCCGTCTCAATCATATTTAAACTTAAAGCACCATCTTGACTTCATATACTGCGTTGGGCTCAGTTGCCGTAGCCCGCTACGGCGCCTTC
>JAFWDX010000441.1 GCA_017515945.1 Blautia sp.
AGATGTGATGTGGATGTTGCATCTTCGGAATGCCTCTCTCACCCGCTCTGCCAGTTCCCTGTCTGTTTTCCAGTTGGCAATGATGAAAAAAGAAATCCCTTTCAGTGCACATGCATAACTGCGGACATCTTCGGATCTCCATCTCGGGCCATTACGGACCCGATGAAAATTGATGGCAAGATTAGCATCCGGAATGTAGGCATCCAGGCTGAGCCCGGTTTCCCTGCAGCTGTCAAAAACTGCCTTCATTCCATACTGCTTTGCATAGAATGTCACCAGCAGTTTTGGAAGATCTGTCCGGAACTTCCTCTCACAGTTTGGACAGCCTTTCTTCTTTACTGTCCGGTTGCTGATGCTGTCCTGCCATTCATGACCGCAGTCCGCTTTCCACCAGACCACATCCCTTGACTTCGGGCTTTCCATGGATGGCTTCAGAAAACCGTTTTTATCCGACCATTCAGCAGCGATCTCCGGTCTCAGTGTCTCCAGATCATTTATTCCTTCCTTAAAGGTATTGCCACAGCAGTAAGGACAGCCATGTCCTTCTGATCTGTCTGCAACCCTTGCAAGCCATTCATGGCCTTTTTCACAGCGCCACCAGACGCGACGGTTGGAATACATTGAAACCTTATCAGGTGTTATATCCTTATTGCGTTTAGACCATTGCGCTGCTATATCAGGCCTTGTTGTTTTCAGGTCGTTTATCCCTTTGAAAACACGGTTATGGCTGCAGATGGGACATCCGGCTCCGTTCACGCGGTTCTTGATTATGGCATCCCATTCGTGACCGCACTTTCCTTTCCACCACACTTTTTTATTCGATCCGAAACTCACGTCATCCGGAGTCAGCGGAAGGTTCTTCTCTGACCACTCCGCCGCAAGCTCCGGATCTTTTTCCCTTAATGTCATCCTCATAAAAAACGCCTCCCGTTTGGTAGGCACAAGTATAGGGATTACATTGAAAAAAAGAAATTGTGCGTTACCTCTCGAGTTCCTTCTCCTTTGGCCGTATCTCCATGACTGAGTCCCTTGTCTTTTCATATTCCTTTTCCGGGATCAGCCCTGCCTTGAAATCCATGTAGTTGGCTGCAGCCTGCGCGTCACGGATCGCCCTGACCAGTGTTTCCGGTTTTTCCCGGATCGACTGGATCCAGCTCTGCACGTATGCCTTATGGTTTTCCAGGTGCTCCGGTGTCAGTTCCGTTTTAAGCTCAGAAGACATGAAGCAGGAACACATCTCAGCCACAAGCTCCTCATAAGCGTACTGGCCTGTTCCGAAGAAAGCGTTCTGCGGACGGTTCAGCCTGGTCGGATGACCGGATGCATGAGCAAGTTCATGAAGGGTTGTTGCGTTATAGGCATACTCACTGGTGAAGCTCTCAGCGAGCGGCAGGTGTATCTTATCCTGTACCGGCGAATAATATGCCTTATCTCCTCCGTCGTTCAGGATCTCCACGCCCATGCCTTCCGAGAGAAGGCGTATCAGCTCGTCTTCCGATACATCAGGGTTAGAAAAAACCGGCGCTGTTTCCAGTGCCGGCATTCCCTCGACCTCAGATGCGTTGAAGACCGCTGTGTATCTTGCGGAGAACCGGAACTCTTCCGGCTTCCTGCCATCCTTCAGCATCTGTCTGTAAACGTCCCACTTGAGTGCTTTTTTATCCTTGGTATCATATGGATACCAATATTCCACCCATGTGGCCTTTGAACCCTTTTTCAGATGCCATTTCTGGTCCGGATGATAGGTCTTTTTTAAATCCTGGATCTGGTGCATGGTGACCCATCTCGGATCACTATAGCCCTTCATCATTGCCACGAGTGAAAGCCAGAAGGCATTGCATCCTCGGTAGGCGGATTTTGTCACGCCGTTCTGCGGTACTCCGGTACCTGATCCATGCCACTCTTTTTTCCATTCCAGGCCTTTTTCCTCCAGGATGTTCGCAAAGCTCTCCGCTATCTCCTTACGGTATTCCTCTTTATCCTTTGGTCTCGCCATCCGTATCCTCCTTCAGCATCTCATCCATCTCTTCTTCAGTTACGGTTTCTGTGTCGATAAAAATGATCTCTTTTGCCATATTGCGCCTCCTTATATAAGTTCCATGACCAGTTCGTCTTCCGGATCATCCTCCGGGCTGACCACGATTATGATTTTCCTGATGATAGGCGTTCCTGACGTTTTCTTCAATTCTGCGTTTCTAAGGTCTGCGATCGTGCTGGAAACACCATTCACATGCTCGTTAAGGCCACGCAAGGTCCTGTTGATCTCATCACGGTTATTCGCGTAGTAATATCCGTGATGGCAGTCGCTGCATATCGGTTCACCCTGTTCCCTTAAGCTTTTGACGATACGTCTTATATCACGCCCTGATATAAGGAACCTCTTTTCGATCTCACGGCTGAATTCAGCATTGTCCTTCCCACGGCAGTATTTCTTAAGGTAATCCAGAAGAAAATCCGGATTGTCTCTTTTTTCCTCGCTTATGGCCTCTGAACATTCTTCACAGTAAAAGCTGCCTTCGTCTTCCCAGAACGGCTCCCCGCAGCATTCACAGTATTTTATATTGAACATATGCTTAATCTCCTTCCATGTAACCGGGCTGCCTACAACGGCAGCCCGGACTCTCGTTTGCGGGATCATCTCTCCCAGTCTTTTTCCTTCTTATGCTTCGCTTTAGGTGCCTCTGCTGAATCCGCAGTATCCTCCTTAGCGCGATTTTCAAAGTCGGATCCTCTTTCCAGGATGTGTTCCCTGTGGTCATAATGGTAGACCGTGTCTGAGAGACGATCCTTTGGGGAAACTTCAGCTTCGTTGATGCTCCTTACCATATCTTCAAGATCCTTCAATTTCATGGACCCATTGTCTGGGACAAGGATCACTTCATGTGTAGAAGACGGCAGGATAAAGAAATCCACCTGCTGTGAATCCCCGATCTTTGCCATCAGGTCAGGATAAAAGATCACGGCTGCGCCGTTGACCGCCTGTCTGTTGGTAAGCACGGCCATCCCCATTTTCTCCAGATCCAGGTTCTCCAGCTGTGCATCCAGCGTTTCCGGAACCTCTGTCTCCATGCGTAATCCCATCATCTTTGCGATCATGGCCTCCATCGGCTCGATGGATGGAGGAAGGATTTCCTGGCTGTTAAGGAACGCATCCTCGAAAAGCTGCTCCGTGGTCACACCAAACTTGTCAAGCAGCGGACCGGTCACCATGGTTGATCCCATTTCTCCGTCTTCGAGGTCGACCAGTACATGACAGGTGACCGCAAGGCCGAGTATCTCCTTATACGGGGTATCTTTCAGGAGATCTTTATTGTCTTCCGCGCTGCTCACACGGATAAAAAGATGCTCCCTGGCCTTTTCGTAATCCTGGATGCTGTTGATATCGAGCCCCTCAGGCTGGCGCGTTGCCATGTCCGCCGCCTGCTTGATAACTTCTTCAAAACTCATGTCTTCCAGCATATCGTAGAGCATGTCCAGATCAACGGATGCTGCGATATCCTGTCCTTCTTTTTTTACTATCAGGGCTGTGTAAGTATGGTTCAGCTTTCTGGTCTCTGTGATCTCCACAGAGGCACCCATGTAGTCCTCCGGAAGGTAATCCATGATCCTGTCCTCGATTAATGCTGTAAAATCATCAAAATTCATAAATGTTCTTCTCCTTATACAAAATTGTTTTAATAAAACCTGTTACTGGCATTCACCCGGCCACTCCGCGTCGGTCCACTCAGAATCCTTTTTCTGGTATTCGCGGATCAGGGCGTTGGTGAGCGCCTGACGGAAGGCCACGCTTTCGATGTATATGATGTCGTGGTACTCCCCGTCCTTTTCCTTCCTGCGCGGCATGCCGGCAAAAAGGCCGTTTGCCCCTTCGATCAGGCGGACGCCTTTGATCGTA
>JAFWDX010000003.1 GCA_017515945.1 Blautia sp.
AGAAAATTTGTAACTGTTCAGTCACAAGCTCCATCACAGTTACGAGGCCGGGCGCAGCTCCTTTCGTCGCAATGAAAGTGTGCCCGGCCTTGGCTGTTTATCTTTTGTCTCACGCACCTGCCAAGGCACGCCTGCGGTGTCGCAGTAAATGCGAGGTGCTGACTGAACAGTTACGAAAATTAACAGGTTATTCACGATTTATTTGGAGGATAAGACCCCATAAGAGCATATCCGAATGAGTCAAGGGACCTGTCCCCGTGACTCATCCGTGACGGAGCATTGAAGAAAAATGAGTCAAGGGACCTGTCCCCGTGACTCATTCCCACAGGAGTATATATATTATGAAGAATGAAACAATGATGCAGTATTTTGAGTGGTATCTGCCGAACGACGGTTTCTGGTGGAAGCGCTGTGCGGCCAAGGCGGAAAATCTGCGGGATCTGGGGATCACGTCCGTGTGGCTGCCGCCGGCGTATAAGGGAACCTCGCAGGAGGACGTGGGGTATGGTGTGTATGACCTGTATGATCTGGGCGAGTTTGATCAGAAGGGAACCGTGTGTACGAAGTATGGGACAAAGGATGAATACCTGGAGGCCATACGGGCGTTCCACGACTGTGGGATCAAGGTCTTTGCGGATATCGTGCTGGACCACCGCATGGGCGGGGATGAGACGGAGGAAGTCACGGCAGTGGAGGATTCGCCGGAGAACCGGAATGAGCAGGTGGGCGGAGAACAGAAGGTTCGCGTCTGGTCGAAGTTTTTATTCCCGGGGAGGAATGGACAGTACAGCGATTTTATCTGGGATCATACCTGCTTTTCGGGGACAGACTGGGATGAAAACACGAGGGAAGAGGGGCTGATCTACCGTTTCGTCGGAAAGAGGTGGAAACCGGATACGGATCCGGAAAAGGGCAATTTCGACTACCTGATGGGAATGAATGTTGATGTTGAAAACCCACAGGTAAAGGAAGAATTGAGAAAGTGGCTCAGCTGGTACATCAGCACCACGGGAATCGACGGCCTGAGGCTCGACGCGGTCAAGCATATCAGCTTTTCCTTTTATAAGGAGCTGCTGGCCCAGATCCGGGGAGGGGACGGCGGCAGTGTTCCCGCGGTGGGTGAATACTGGAGCGCGGATCTGGGACGGCTGGAGTATTACCTTGAATCCGTGGATAATGAAATGTCCCTGTTTGATGTCGCGCTCCATTATAATTTCTTTAACGCATCCACTTCGGGTGGAAACTACAGCATGCGGCAGATCTTTGACAACACGCTGGTCCAGGCCCGGCCGGACCATGCGGTGACTTTTGTGGACAATCATGATACCGAGACCGGACAGAGCCTGCAGTCCTTTGTGGAGCAGTGGTTCAAGCCGCTGGCCTATGCGATGATCCTCCTCAGGAATACCGGCGTTCCCTGTGTGTTCTACTCGGATTATTATGGGAATCCCGTGCGGAAAATGCCGATGGTCCCAAACCTCGGCAAGCTGATCAAGCTCAGGGCCGGATACGCATATGGCGAACAGGCCGACTATCTGGACGACGACCACATCATCGGATGGGTGCGGCGCGGAGACGATGAACATGAGAATTCGGGCCTGGCCGTTCTGCTCAGTGATGCGGCCGGCGGGACAAAGAGAATGGAGATGGGGAAGGCATTTGCCGGGGAAGAGTTTTATGATGCCCTGGGTAACTGCCCGGAGCCTGTACAGATCGATGATGAAGGATGGGGAGAATTCAGGACGGAAGGCGGAAATGTGTCCGTGTGGGCACGGAAGAGCGTGCTGGAGGACATGGTAGTGAATGAGTGATGAGCCGCGGATGAGTCAGAGGGACAGGTTCCTTGACTCATTTGTGAGTCAAGGAACCTGTCCCTCTGACTCATACAGGAAGGAAAAAATATGATGAAAAAAGCTGCAATAATTCTGTCGGCAATCATTCTGCTGACCGTCTCCACAGCCGCTGATACGCTGCATCCCGCAGACGGAACGGCTCCGCAGATCAGCTATGAAAATTACCCGCGGATCGACGGCTCCCTGGCCTGTGTGCCGCTTTGCGAGGCGGTGGCGTCCAGGGTCACGGGGTGCAGCGCGGCGCAGGCCGAGGAGACGCTGAACGATTTTTTAAATACGAATCCAAGTTATCTGGCGTTGGCAAAGGGGGAACGGGATCTGATTCTGGCATACGAGCCGGCTCAGGAGACGAAGGAACAGCTCAAGGAGTATGAGCCGCTGCAGATGGATCCGGTGGGTAAGGATGCGCTGGTTTTCATTGTGAATAAGGATAATCCGGTAAAGAGTCTTTCACAGGAGGAGCTTTTCGGGATCTTTACAGGGAAGATCACCAACTGGCAAGAGGTGGGCGGCAATAACATTCCCATCAAGGCATTCCGGCGGCCGGAGACGAGCGGAAGCCAGACTCTGCTGCGTGTGCTTTTGCTGGGTGACGCGCCGATGGTTGAGGAGACGATGGAGCTGGTGA
>JAFWDX010000442.1 GCA_017515945.1 Blautia sp.
CGATGATGCCGCCCACCAGCGCGCCCAGAATAAGGCTGTAGGCAGGATGGACCTTGCGGATGATGAGGATGATTGCGATCGCGAGGCCTGCTACTGCCCCGATGGTAGTAAAGTCATACATGCTGTTGTTCTCCTCTTATTGGTATACTCGCGCGATCAAAGAAACGGAAACTGTACATTGCTTTCCGCGCGGTATATGCAGAGGCTCTAAATACGTGGAAGCAAAGCGTTCCACGTATTAAGACCCTCTAGTATGACTGAGCGGTTACCATTGTGCAATTATCGGTATATTTAACGCGGAGCCGGACAATCCATTGTCCTGTGAAAAGAAAGGAAGGAAACAGCTATGCTTTATATTGGTGTTGACCTGGGTACCTCTGCATGCAAATTTCTCCTGATGGATGAAAAGGGAGACATCAAAAACATCGTCTCCAAAGAATACCCTCTGGAGTTCCCGTATCCGGGCTGGAGCCAGCAGAACCCTGAGGACTGGATGAAGGCAGTTGAGGAAGGTATTCCGGAGCTGCTCAAGGGCTTTGACGGGAGCCAGGTCGCCGGGATCGGCGCCGGCGGACAGATGCACGGGCTGGTCGTCCTGGACGATCAGGATCAGGTGATCCGTCCGGCCATCCTGTGGAACGACGGGCGTACATCAAAGCAGGTGGATTATCTCAACGAAGTGATCGGGCGTGACAAGCTCAGCGAATACACGGCTAATATCGCGTTTGCCGGCTTTACGGCTCCGAAGCTCCTCTGGATGAAGGAGAACGAGCCGGAGCTGTTTGCACGGATCGCCAAGATCATGCTCCCGAAGGACTATATCAATTATAAACTCAGCGGCGTGCATTGCACGGATGTCTCGGATGCCTCCGGCATGCTGCTCTTTGATGTGCGCAATAAGTGCTGGTCCAAAGAGATGCTGGATATTGTCGGTGTCAAAGAGTCTCAGATGGCAAAGATCTTTGAGTCCTATGAAGCGGTCGGAAAGATCCTGCCTGAGATGGCTGAAAAACTCGGTGTCTCCGAAAACGCGGTCATCGCAGCAGGCGCAGGAGATAATGCCGCGGCGGCAGTCGGCACAGGCACGGTCGGCGAGGGCGCCTGCAACCTTTCCCTGGGCACGAGCGGAACGCTGTTTATCTCCAGTGAACACTTCGGCGTGGACGAGCAGAACGGCCTGCATTCCTTTGCCCATGCGGACGGCAATTATCATCTCATGGCCTGCATGCTCTCAGCCGCCAGCTGCAACAAGTGGCTCATGGAGGATATCCTGGGAACGACTGACTATGCGGCGGAACAGGCGCCGATCACCGATGACAAGCTGGGCAAAAACCACGTTTATTTCCTGCCGTATCTGATGGGCGAGCGCAGCCCGATCAATGATACAAATGCCCGCGGCACGTTCACGGGGATCACCATGGATACCACCAGGGCAGACCTGACGCAGGCCGTGCTCGAGGGTGTTGCCTACGCGATCCGCGACAGCCTGGAGATCGCACGGTCTCAGGGTATCGATATCAAAACGAGCAAGATCTGCGGCGGCGGAGCCAAGAGCCCGCTCTGGAAAAAGATGTTTGCCAATATCCTGAATGTGAAGCTTGAGATCCTTGAGTCCGAGCAGGGCCCGGGCATGGGCGGTGCGATGCTGGCCATGGTGGCTGACGGGACTTATCCGAGCGTGCAGGC
>JAFWDX010000048.1 GCA_017515945.1 Blautia sp.
CATCCTGGAATCGGCCAACATCAAGACCGTGGAGCAGCCCCAACCCCTAAGAATAGCTACCTTCAGAATGAGTCAAGGAACCTGTCCCCGTGACTCAAAAAAGCCGCAGGATCCCTCCCGCGGCTTTCTCTCAACCGAGCCTCAAAGCTTTGAATACCCATAGCTGTTGATGATCGCGTCAATCTTCTGATTGGCTGCACACATCGGGCAGTTGTTAAAATCATACGTCTGATAATCCGCAATATCGCCCTTTGTAAACAGCGATGTCACCTCGATCCCATCGATCTCCGGCGGAGCGGCGCAGAAAAGTGTGGCCACGCCTTCCATTATGCCGCCATAGTACTGGACACATTCCACAGCGCTGGAAATGGTACGGCCGGTGGTGGCATTGGCCAGCAGGAGCAGGCAATGCTTGCCGCGGATCATCATCTGCGCATTGTCACGGAAGATCATCTGTCCGCTCGCATTCGACTCCGGGGAAACGACATACATCGTCTGATGACGGTTAAGGGACATGATACCGGATTTTGTAAGCTCGTCAGCCAGATATGCGCCGACCACTTCACAGCCATCTATACAGATAATCGTGTCAATGTAGGTGCTGGTGGAGTATTTACTGGCCAGGACTGCCGCTGCAGCCTCGGCTTCACTCTTACGGGATTTCATGATCGTCATGTCCACATAATAATTTACATGTGAATGAGTTGTCGCGAAATGCCCTGGTATAATACGGATTTTTGCGATCGGGTTAACCTTGGACTGGATCGTAAGCGCTCTGGACTCCATAAAATACACCTCCGTTTTTCGATAATGCGATCTGAATGAGAACCGTATATAAAGACTTCTCGTAACTGTGAAGGAACTTGTGACCAAACAGTTACGACTTCTCATCTATTAAAGTACACAATTTTCCGTACTTTTTCAAGCTTTTTTCACAGTTCTTGTGTTTTATGTACAAAACAACCATCCCCTTGGTCTTTGCAGTTCCTGTATTTTATACACAAAAGGGCCGTCCCCTTGATCTGCCCTTGATCTATTTTTAAACACAAAAGGACCGTCCCCTTGATCTTCCACAAAAGGACCGTCCCCTTGATCTTTTCTCATAAGAAATCCAGCAGTTTCTGCGCGTCTTCCATGCCCAGGTCATACATATGAAGGATCTTCCCCCTGTCCCGGGTGAGCGTGTCCATCCCGTCTATACTGTAAGGCGCAAGGATCCGGACTTTCCCTTCTTTTTCCAGCCGGATCGCCTGATCAAGCTGATGATTATAGATATATGCCCGTCCGGCCATGACCTGTGCCGTTGCCGGGAACTGACGGCGGATCAGTTTGGCCAGCTTTTCGTCTTTGAGCGCGCTGCGGCGATAGTCCTTCGGTCTGGTGAGAATGATCACGACCTTTTCACAGCCGGCATCCAGCGCGTACTGAAACGGAATCGGATCACTGAGCCCGCCGTCATACAGCCTGCGGCCCTTCCATTTATAGGCTTTTGAAGCAAGCGGAACACAGGACGACCCCTTGACCGCGCCATAATCATCCTGAGCCATATCATGCATATCATAATAGACAGCTTCGCCGGTGTCCGCATCCGTGGCCACAATCTTGAAGGTCTTTCCGGAACGCAGCATAGTCTGAAAATCCAGCGGGTCCTCTCCGCAGGAATTTGTCAGCCCGTCTCCATATATGTATTCCAGATCGAGGTAACTGCCGGTACGCAGCAGATTACGCTTGCTCATATACTCCTTGCGGAAGCTGTATTCGGAATATGACCGCAGGTTCCTGCCACGCTGACGCGAGATATAGGAACAGCAATTCGCCGCACCGGCAGAGACGCCGATCAGATAATCAAATTCGATTCCCTTATCCAGGCAGTAATCAAAGATCCCTGCCCCGTATGCGCCTCTCATGCCACCGCCCACATCCACGACTCCGATCATATATTTTTTCATCCCTTTCTGGCTGTTTATTGATTCTATGTATACTCGCGCGATCAAATAAAAGAAAAGTGTACCTGCTTTTCCGCGCGGTATAGATTCTATTCCGAAAGATCCGGAATGACCTCGATCACGGGAGCATCATCCTCCTGTGTGCGGATCTCCTCCTCCGGATCCGGGACAGGCTCATCCGCCCTCATCTCAGGCAGTTCATCCTTGAGCACATCCGCGTTTGTGATCAGCCTGAGCTGATCCGGATCAGGGGATGTCATCCGCGCAATGCGGGTGGCCTGATTGGTGATAATGACTTCAAACAAATTGCGGACATCCCGCGCATTCGCGAAGTTTTCCCCTTTCTGCTCCTCCATCTGCCTGATCTTTGAAAGAACAGTCCGGCGTGCCTCCTCATCCAGCCTGTAATCATATTTTTTACATTGAAGCTCAAAAATGCCGATGAGTTCTTCCTGTGTATAGTCCGGGAATTCAAAATATTTGTTAAATCTCGATTTCAGACCCGGATTACTGTTGATAAATTTTTTCATCAGCTCCGTGTAGCCGGCGACGATGACCACCAGATCATCCCTGTTGTCCTCCATAGCCTTCAGGATCGTGTCGATCGCCTCCTGTCCGAAGTCGTTTCCTTCTTTGGCAAGGGTATAGGCTTCATCGATAAACAGGATCCCCCCCATGGCCTCGGCTATCTTTTCCTGTGTCTTTGCCGCAGTCTGGCCGACAAAACCGGCCACAAGGCCGGAACGATCCACTTCCACCAGCTGGCCCTTTGAAAGGGCTCCGATCTCTTTGTACAACCGGGCGAGGATCCTCGCCACCGTCGTCTTGCCGGTTCCCGGATTACCGGAAAAGACAAGATGCTTGGAAACCGGCACGGCGCGCATACCCTGATCCGAACGGAGCTTTTGTGTCTTCACCAGCGCGATCAGCTCTTTCACATCATCCTTGATGCTCTCAAGCCCGATCAGTTCCTCCAGCTCTTGCATGGCGGTTTTTTCCGGTACAGGTTCCTTTTGCTGAACGGCCGTGTCGTGTGTTGCTTCATGTTCAGGCTGTTCTTCAGTCTCCGGGGCATGTACACCGTTTTGTATTGTATCGCCGGTATCAGTATCCGTCTTTTTGGTCTGCTGATCCTTATCCCGTACGATCGTAGAACTGACCGCCTGAGTGATGGCATCAAAATCAGACAAGGCCATATTCTTTATCTTTTCAATATCATCCAGGAGATCCTCCGGCAGACCTTTTTCTTTCTCCTGCACAGGTTCATCTGAAGGCCCTTCTCCAAAAAAATCATCATATATCCTGCCAATATTCTTTAATTCCGGCATAGCCCTTCCTCCCTGCAAGGATCTCTATATGCTCAGTTCAGTTCACCATAGGCAGAGGGATCTGTTTCGCCGCCCGCGTCTCCGCCGTATTGCTCTTCGCCGCCTGTATAACCCGTATAATCTGAATAATCGGTATAATCCGTATCGTCTGTATAGTCCGTATAATATCCACCGTCTGAGTAATCGGTATAATACCCGCCGTCAGAATAATCGGTATAATCCGTGTAGCCGCCGTCTCCATACCAGTATTCGTCCGTGCCATACCCATACGTATCATCATAGTATGCGTAATCGGTAAATGTCTCGTATTCAGCCACATAGGCGTTGGCCAGGTATTCCTGCGTTGCCTGCGCCAGCTGCTCTTCTCCGCCGGCAACCGTGCCGGGATCCATACGCATCTCCAGATAACGTCCCCTCAACGCGGCAAAATCATCATCTGTAAGTCCTATGGCAGTCCGCAGATATCCTTCCACAGACCCATAGTCGCGCCCCAACACATCGGCAGCGCCGTCCAGCCAGGCAGTCTGTGCACTGTACGCGGCAGTCAGTTTCTCCTGCATGCTGCTGTCCGATACTTCCTCCAGGCCCTGGGCCAGCTTTTCCTGCAGAGCCGCTTCAGAAGACGCGTAATCCGTCCGGATCGTGTCTATGTTCACGCCAAGGGCTGCGAGGATCAAAAACGACGCCACGCCCGTGCGGTCCTTACCCAGAGAGGAATGGATCAGCACAGACCCCTCCGCTCTCTTAAGCAGCTGGAACATAAGCTGGTATTCACGGATCGCCTGCTCTCCGAGGAGATAATCCGACGTATACCTTTCCTGAAGCCACTCAGAAACCCCGACGCCTTTTTCATCCGCGGCATAGACCATCTGCATAGGAAAAGACGCATCCTCATCCGCGAGGGCCAGTACTGTCATTCCTGCACCTGAATTGCTGCCCAGGATCTCTTCCAGGCGGTAATTGTACACGCCTGTGATCGGCGGATCCGGACTTTTAGTGATCTCCAACGGATCACGCAGGTCTATGATCATCGACAGATTCATATCCTGTGTGAGCTTGTTGAGATCCTCTTCCGAGATATGTGTCAGATCCCCGCTGCGCAGCAGAGTTGCCGGCTTGACAGGGCAGTCAAGATAGTCGACCAGCCCTCCCAGATCACGGAAATTGACCACGGAAGGGAGCACGACACTCTGTGTCTGTGTATCTGCAGCAGTATCGCTTTCTCCCGCAGCTGGTGTCTGCTCTTCCTGAGCTGCAGGGGTACCGGGATCCGACGTCACATCCGCAGCAGCCGTCACGGAATTATCACCCGCAGGCACAGAGCTGTTGGCCTCCGGTGATGAAGCAAAAAGCTCCTCCTGCGCGGATACAGACTGAACGATCGGTGCCGGAAGCAGCTGCAGCAGCGCAAGAGTACCACCGATCAATGATGCCATATATTTCTTTTTCATAAATAGTCCTCCTGCCGCCCTTTGCCTTATACTCGCGCGATTAAATAAATGAAAAGAGTACCTGGACTTCCGCGAGGTATATGCAGAGACGATCAGGCAGTCAGTGCTTCAGTCAGAAAACGGACCACTTCCTCCACAGGCAGATCTCCCTCTCTGACCGTAATATCCGCATACCTCTCGTACAGTACGCTTCGTTCCGTGTATAGTTCGCCAAGTGACTGTCCCGGGCGCAGAACCACACCGCGCGATTTCATATCGCGCAGTCTCCTCTCAAGGTTTTCAAAAGGCACTTCGAGATAAACGATCCTGCCGATTTCTCTGAGATGCCTCATCGCTTTTTCACTGTAAACCACACTGCCGCCTGTAGCGATCACCGTCCCGGTATCAAACGGACCGATTTCAGAAACAATATCCCCCTCCAGGCAAAGAAAACCTTTGAGGCCCTCCGATTCGATCAGCTCCGGAAGGCGCCTGCCTGTCCGCCGCTGAATGACCAGATCCGTGTCCACAAAATCATAACCAAGGATCTTTGCGAGAATGACGCCGATCGTACTCTTTCCGGAAGCAGGCATGCCTGTAAGAACGATATGTTTTTGAACTGGCTGTGATTGTTCAGTCACAACAGGCTCAATTATTCCATTACAGCTATATATACTAGCACATTCGGTTCCTTTTCCTGTATTCATAAGTACTCAGACCTGTTTTTCATTCATCCGTCTGTGACTCCCCTGCTCCGGAACCGGTCTGCTCTGCTTCGTCAGGACCATTTTCCAGAGTCTGTGCGAGTCTTGCACGTTCTGAGATCGACATCTTTTCAGCTTTTTCCTGAATTTTTTCTTTATTCATTCTGTTTTTCTTTTCTTTGTCTTCCTTTGCAAGGCCTCTGGTCGCTTTTATGACGAGAAAAACGCCAAATCCGATAAAACCGGCCCCCACCACGAAAAAGCCAAGCGCAGAGCCCTCTTCCTTAAGGATATAGCCTCTGCAGAGCTGGTACCCGGTGTACGCCAGGAAAGCGCCGGCCACGAGCCAGAGCGTCAATGAACGCTGGTCGTTCCGGACAGTTTCGGTTTCTTTTTCTTCCGCGGAGGCTTCTGGTCCGTCAGTGATCCTCTGCGTATCCGGTTCTTTGATCTCTTTATGCATAATCTCCTCCATATCAGCTGCTGCAGCAACTGTTCCGGCACAGACTCCTTCGCAGGCTCCTTTTGTTTCAGGCTCTGGCAGGGTCCTGCCGTGAATGACACCACTCTGATATATAACGTGATCCATATCACTCTGGTATAATTATAGAAGCAGGATTGAAAGTTGTCAATGAAGCCGGGATATGTTAATATATGATGCAAAGGGTAACTGTGAAGGAGCTTGTGACTGAACAGCTACTGCAAAGGTAACTGTAAAGCAGCTTGCGGCTGAGCAGCCACAGCATTTTATATATCAGGAAGGAGACGATTAACCTGTGAGCAGAAAAAAGCGCAAATCAAGGCCGAACAATCCGCAGGCGCGGAATATGCCGACCGATAAAAAAGATCCGGTCATTCCCGGAGCGCCGACAGACAGTCCGGACACGGACGGTACCGAGGATGATGTGGTGATGGAGGGCTGGTATCAGGATCCCGAACCTTCCGATTCACCTGAACCCTGGGATAATACGGAACCTGTCACAGACGAGACGCCCGCATCCGCCCCTGATGACTGGACACAGGATGAAGTGGAGCCGGCAGGCGACTGGGCGCAGGCCGATCCAGAGCCGGCCGACGACTGGACGCAGGCTGATGCAGAACCGGCCGATGACTGGGCACAGGCTGATGCAGAACCGGCCGATGACTGGGCGCGGGCTGACGCAGAGCTGGTTGATGACTGGACTCAGACAGATGCAGAGCCGACTGGCGACTGGGCACAGGCCGATGAAGAGAGCTTAAATGCTCCGGATGACGTTTCGGAGGAAAGCACCAGCTTTACAGAATCCATATCCACGGATGATGATCCCTCAGCGGAGACAGATTCCGGAGAAGACCATATCCTTGAAGAAACGGATTCCGCCGAGGTTGGATCCGTTGCAGAAACGGATCCCGCTGAGGATAACTCCTTTGCGGAAGTGGATTTCTCTGAAGATAATTCCATTGCCGGAGCGGATTCCGCGGAAGATGAGCCCGTTGCGGAAGCGGATTCCGCGGAAGATGGATCCGTCACGGAACCGGATCCCGCAGAGGATGAAGCCTTTACAGAAACGGATTCCACTGAGGATGAATCCGTTGCAGAAGCAGATCCCGCAGATGGCGATACTGATGCGGAAGCGGATTCCGCAGAAGGCGATACCGATGCGGAAGCGGATTCCGCAGAAGGCGATACCGATGCGGAAACGGATTCCACAGATGGCGATACCGATGCAGATTTCTCAGGAGATGATGCATCTGCTTCCGATCAGGATATCGCCTCCGGAGAATACCATACCGCAGCTTCTGACCCGGATGCACCGGAAAACCCGCTGGTCTCTTTCCTCAGCACCAACAAGCAGCGTCTGATCGCGCTTGGTGCACTCGCCGCACTGGTGATCGCCATGATCGTCGTCTCCAACTGGGTCACGCTCCTTCGTGAGAAAAAGAAACCGGTCGACGCCGCCAAGGAGTACCTGGCCTGTATGAAAGCCATGAACTTCGACGGCATGCAGTCTCTGCTGGTCAGCGAAGATCTCTCCGCCCTGGAGAACACGGACCTCAGCAATCCGGTCTACAGGAGCTTTTTCCGTGAGATCAACGCAAAGATGACTTATCAGATCAAGGAATCCGAGATCGATCTTTCCCAGGGCACCGCACGGGTCAATACTGAAATCACCTATGTTGACGGTACTGAGATCTACAAAGAGACCGTCAGCGATTTTGTACGTGATGTCGTAGATTCCGCCTTTACCGGCGAAAGCCTGAGTCAGGATGATATTCAGGTCAAACTTGCCGAGCTCCTGACCAAAAAATCCGCATCACTGGAAAGCGACAACTACGCGACCGCACAGATCGCATATCCGCTCTCCCGCACGGAGGAAGGCTGGAAAGTGGTTTCACTCGATGACGCAACCGTCCGGGTCATGTCCGGTAATTTCAAGAGCATCGAGGAGGAGATCCGCAACTCCCTTCCCACCTCAAGAGAAGTGGCGATCGAGGCTGAAGAGATCGAAGCACCGGCAGAGGAAGAAGCTGCGCCGGCCGTTCCTGTTCCGGAGGAAGGGGCAGTCGTTCAGGAGGACAATGGCATCGCCAGCCTTGCCACCCCCAATTTCATCTATCTGGAGAACGACCAGTTCCGCATCACCTTTGACAGCTCGCGCCTGGCCCAGGACTATGCCGGCAGGGACTGCCTCATTTTCTACTACAGCTATACAAACCTGCGCGACGAGTCCTCCTGTCCGATGACGGATGTGCAGATCCAGGCCTTCCAGAACGGCGAAAGGCTCGAAGAAGCACTTCCGAACGACAGGGAAAAACCGCTGGATAATTACATGGCTCAGATCAAAGCCGGTGATACCGTAACCGTCGCCCAGGCTTTCATCCTTTCTGACAGCAGCACAGTGACGATCCAGGCCAATGCCTACGGTCTGTCGGGTGAAGTCACCACACAGATGCTTCAGCTTTCCTCAGATCCTGAATCGCCAGAGACTGATGAATCAGCACAGGAAGCTGCTCCGCAGGAGACTGAAGTTCCGGCAGAGGAAGCTCCGGCGGAGGAAGCCCCGGCAGAGGAAGCCCCGGCGGAAGAAGACTCGGCAGAGTCCACTGACGCCTGAGCGGAAAAAATACAGCAGAATTTAAACAGGGGACGGCTCTGCGTGTAGACACACGCAGAGCTGTCCCCTTGTTTTTTTAATACATATAACTGTGAAGGAGCTTGTGGCTGAACAGTTACCTCCAGTATAGATACGGAGGACTCGTAGCTGAACAGTCCATCCCAGGAATATAAAAAAACCAGATCCCCGGAGGAATCTGGTCTGCAGAGCGATAGACGGGGCTCGAACCCGCGGTCTCGACCTTGGCAAGGTCGCGCGTTACCAACTACGCCACTATCGCACAGAGCAGGTGATGGGAATCGAACCCACGTGTCCAGCTTGGAAGGCTGGTGTTCTACCATTGAACTACACCTGCGATTTTATTGCTTAAGTTTTATAACTTTTTGCAACAAAATGAATTATACACTCGTCGTTACTGTTTGTCAAACACTTTTTTTATTTTTTTTACTCCCCGCCTTCAACCACTTTACGTACCTGGTCCTCAGCCTTGAGGAAAGCCTCCGCCACATACGGATCAAAATGCGATCCTGATCCTTCACGGATGATATCCAGTGCTTTTTCGACCGGGAAGCCATCTTTATAGCTTCTTTTGGATACAAGGGCGTCAAAAACATCCGCCACAGCCATGATACGTGCCGACAGGGGGATCTGTGTCCCGGACAGTCCGGTCGGATATCCGGTTCCGTTCCACTTTTCATGATGGAATTCTGCCAGATTTCTGGCCTCCTCCAGATAGGTGGAACCCTCTTCTGAGATCAATTCAATGGCGCGGGTAATGATCTCGCCTCCGGCAGCCGCATGTCCCTTCATCTGTTCAAACTCTTCAGGCGTCAGCTTACCGGGCTTGTTAAGGATCGCATCGGCTACGCTGATCTTTCCCACATCGTGGAGCGGCGCGGAATGGATCACATCGGAAATGAATTCATCCGTCATCTGTTCCTTATAGATGCCTTTTTTCTTAAGTTC
The DNA here is from genome assembly GCA_017515945.1 of Blautia sp. Lineage (GTDB taxonomy): Bacteria > Bacillota > Clostridia > Lachnospirales > Lachnospiraceae > Blautia_A. The sequence continues at coordinate 9,470 of JAFWDX010000048.1, forward strand.
CTCCATAATGATCTGCACATAGAGGGCCGTGTTGCGGATATGGTTGCCTGTGCACTGGTCACGGCTCTCAACCAGATCAGCCAGCACCATGATCAGACCATCCTGCATCCGGGAAATGGTATTGTTTTTTTCCTCTACCTGCACGATGTGACTGGCTGTATCCTCTGCATTCTTGATCATGGCATAATACAGATTTTCAATCTCATCGCCGGTGCTGATCTTCAGCTCCTTCAGAAAGCCGATCGTCTCTTCGCGGGCTTTCTCAGTGTCGTATGCAAGTCTGGATGAAGCATAAGCCATTGAGTTGATCGGCATCAGAATACTGTATTTTACCAGCCACAGCCCTACGGCCAGGATGATGGCAAAAAAGCCGAGGAACATGGCTATAACACGGGTCAGGAAAATCTGTTCCGTACTGCGCAGTCTGTCCATGGAAATATCCGCGCAGGCATAGCACTGGCAAACTCCATTTTCGTCATAGACCGGACGATATACACTCAGCAGCCACCCGTATGTTTCATCGGAGATCACAGGTTCGATCTCCTTTCCGGCCAGCAGGTCGGGCAGCTGCTCCTCAAAGGCCTCGTCAAAAGGAACCACCGTACCGGGCGGCAGCCCTTCGACCTCTGCCGTATCCGGATCAAAGACCACATGACAGCCGTCCTCCTCGATTCGGTAGACATAGACAAATTCAATATCAGGTGTGCTCCTGATGATGGCGGCAAGCCTTGCCTTGGTCTGCCGGTATCCCTCGGCTTCCTCCCCTTTTTCCAGATATTCATCAACCATTTCCGCTTCAAAATTGGACGCCACCACATTTGTCACGCCATAAGCGAGCCGTGACTGGGTTTCGATCGTGGAATTATGGAACAGCAGATAGCTGATCCAGGTCACCACAAAGGCGATCAGCAATGACGCCAGTGCGATCACGATCAGGACCTTTGTTCCCAGTGAAAGGCGTCCCGCCCGATCAAAGCGGCTTTTCTGAATCGTTTCCTCAGACAGCGGCGTCTGTTTCCAGCCGTAAAAGCGCAGACGGCGGCGCAGGCCCGCCGGCATCAGCCGCATCACGCAGATGGCAGTCAACAACGTAACGCCTTTGTCCGCAATATCGATCAGCATATCCGCCGAAAACTGCGACCAGAACTTGCTCAGATGAACTGTCCTGTATATCCAGAGCGCCAGCGGAGCCGAGATACCTGTGGCAAAGTCAAAGCCATAAAGCGCCCAGGTAAGCACCGAGCCGATGCCTCCACCGATCAATGCCATCACCAGGATCCCGAGCAGAATCGTCCGGATCTTTTTCAGCCAGCCTCTCTGGGCAAACCAGGCCACGGCCAGCGCGATCAGCACGCTGATCACGCCATAATACATCGTGGTATAATCGCTGATACCGTTGATCAGATTAGACAGGAATCCTACCATGATGCCGGGTATATAGCCTCCCAAAACAGAGGCCAGGACGATCCCGATCCCATCCAGATACAACGGGAGCGAAAATCTCAGCGCCAGACGCACACCCAGAAAATTGATAAGAAGGCAACCGGCACATAACAGGATAAATGTCACCCATGGGGTCAGTTTCCGTTCTTCTTTGTTGACCATAATAAAAACCTCATGAACGATTTATACCAGGGACTCTGACTTAATTCCACGTATTTGGAGCCTCTGCATATACCGCATGGAAAATCAGGCAGATTTTCCATTTATTTAATCGCGCGTAACTGTGAAGGAGGTTGTGACTGAACAGTTACGCAGCTTCTTTTTCAGCCTCCTGCATAAGCTTGCGGTAATCCGTTTTTCCCACCAGTGTCCGTGGCAATGCATCTTTAAAGATGATCTCCTTCGGCAGCGCGTAACGCGCAACTTTCTTCTCCAGATAAGCCAGGATCCGGTCCTTGCACTCCTGTGAAGGCTCCACGCCCTTCTTCAGGACCACATAGGCCTGTACCCGCTGCATGCGCCTGGGATCCGGTACACCGATCACACAACTCTCCACCACCTCCGGGATCGAATCGAGGGCATTCTCGATCTGACCCGGGTATACATTGTATCCGTTGGTAATGATCATACGCTTCGCGCGCTGAATGAAGTAGACGAAGCCGTCTTTATCCATCCGGCCAAGATCGCCTGTATAAAGCCAGATATGTCCGTCTGACAGCTTGCGCAGTGTCTGGGCGGTTTCTTTTTCATTTTTGAGATATCCCGTCATGACTGTCGGGCCGCGGAGAATGATCTCCCCTTCTGCTCCCGGGGCAAGCAGTTCATCAGTCCCCGGTCTGACAATCGCGTAAAAGGTGTCTTTAAACGGAATGCCGATGCTTCCCTCCCTGTACTCATGCAGCGGCGTCAGGCAGCTGGCGGTCACGCATTCCGTAAGGCCGTAACCCTCTCTGACCTGAATGTCAGCTCCGTGCTCCTTCAGGAAGGCATCAATCCTCTTTTTGAGCTCTACAGGAAGGCTGTCCCCTCCGCTGTACATTCCCTTCAGGAAGGACAGATCCACACCGTCAAGCTGGGGCAGATGCAGCAGTGCCTCAAAAATAGTCGGTACGCCGGCGATAAAGTTCGGGCGTTTCTTTTTCAGCATTTGTGCATAGCTTTTGCTTGTAAAGGTGGGCATCAGAATGCAGCAGGCTCCGTGGATCAGGATCGTATGCAGATTGATGCCAAGGCCGAAGCCGTGGAACATGGGCATGCAGCTAAGCATGGTCTGGCCGTACCCAAGCTCCACCCCTATGGCCTCCCTGGCCTGCATCGCACAGGCGTTAATGTTCAGATCCGTCAGACAGATCCCCTTGGGTGTGCCGCTGGTGCCTCCGCTGTAGAGAATGACCGCCGTGCGCCCGTCTTCAAATGAAGGCTCCGGCAGCGTGATCGACGCAGCGCCTTTTTTAAGGAATGCCTTCCATGTCATATCCTTAAGGCCTGCTGCCTGACCCGCTTTTTTTCTATCCGGACAGTGCAGGTATTTCCTGCCTGTCTTCAGTGTATAGGCCAGTCCCATGTGAACCGGCAGCTCCTCCTGCATCCGCGCAGTCAGGATCGTTACAGGATGATCAGCCCTGTCCCGGGCCGCGGCTGCTTTTTCATAAAACATATCCATAGTCAGGATGAGGCTGCTCTCTGAGATATTCAGATAGAATGTGATCTCCTCTTCTGCAGAAAGCGGATGGACCATATTGGCGACGGCCCCGATCCTGTTGACCGCGTAAAAGCAGACAAGCCCCTGAGGGGTGTTGGGCATGCAGATCGTGATCACATCGCCCTTACCCAGTCCCGCAGAAGTAAACGCGCGGGCTGCCTGTTCAATTTTGTCCACAAAGCTGCGGAATGTCGTTTTCTTCCCAAAAAATTCGTATGCAGGCGCCTGCGGATGTGCCTCCGCCATCCTGTTCACCATCTCAAACATGGTAAGACGGGGGTAGTCCAGTTCAAATGCCTGCATCTTAGACTCAGTTTCCATTGGTTTTCTCCATTCTTTATATGGTAATTTCTATACTAGCATCTTTATGCTTTTGAGTCAAACAGGAAAACAAGGGGACGGGGTAGAAACACGGACGCCGGATGAGTCACGGGGACAGGTTCCTTGACTCATTCGCCCGCATTCCAAGAGAGCCATGCGCCTCGTACGTTTTTTTGCCGATGGTCAACCGGGGGATACATCCGGCGTTGCCCGCCGTGAAGGATGAGTCAAGGAACCTGTCCCCCTGACTCACCCTGAGGTAGTCCGTAACATAACTTGTGATTGCCGTCTATACGCAAAATGAATATAATATTATGTAACTGTTCAGTCACAAGCTCCTTCACAGTTACGAGGCCAGGCGCGGGCTCCTTTCGTCGCATTGGAAGTGCGCCTGGCCTTGACTGTTCATCTTTTGATCCACGCACCTCGCAGTAAATGCGAGGTGCTGACTGAAC
>JAFWDX010000443.1 GCA_017515945.1 Blautia sp.
GCAGACGCTGACTCTGAATTGCAACCCCAAAATCCTTGTGATCGCCCCTCCCTGGATCGGGGGACGCGGGGCGACGGATCCGGTGCTCGAGCCTTACAGGGAACAGTGCAGTCGGATGAACGCCGCATTTGCGGAGCTGACCGCTCAATATGGTGCTTTTTATGCGGACGCGGCAGAGTGGAATATTGGGCTGGCTTTTGATTTCGTTCATTTTTCTCTTGCGGGACACAGACAGTTCGCATATCATATGGTGGAAGTAATGAAGTTGATGTGACTGTTCATGCAGGGGAAGAAAAGAACCATGGAAGTAAAAAAACGCGGAGCAGGCAACCAGGTTGACATGTTAAACGGCAGCCTGGCAGACAAAATCATCCTTTTCGCGCTGCCGTTGGCGGCCAGCAGCGTCCTTCAGCAGCTTTTCAATGCGGCGGATCTGGCCGTGGTGGGGCGTTTTGCCTCCGCTCAGGCCATGGCGGCGGTCGGAAGCAACGGTGCCGTCATCAATCTGATCATCAGCCTTTTTGTAGGCCTGTCCGTCGGGGCGAATGTGGTGATCGCCACGCTGATCGGCACGGGACATAAGGAAAGGGTCAACGAGGCTGTACATACGGTCATTTCGGTATCACTTGTTGCCGGTTTCCTGCTGGTGGGTGTCGGGATCGTGGTCTCACGACCGATCCTGCGTATGATGGGGGCGCCGGAGGACGTCATGAATATGGCGATCATGTACCTGCGGATCTATTTTCTGGCCATGCCGGCGATCATGGTATACAACTATGGCTCCGCCGTGCTCCGCAGCAAAGGAGACAGCCGCCGTCCGCTGTATGCCCTGACACTCTGCGGTGTGATCAACGTACTGCTCAACCTCCTGCTGGTGATCGTTTTCCATCTGCACGTGATCGGCGTGGCGACGGCGACGGTGATCGCAAATATCTTTGGCGCCGGCCTCATCCTGTATTTCCTTACCCATGAGGAGGAAGCCTTCCGTCTGGATTTTCGCAGACTTCGGATAAAGAAAGAATATCTGGTGCAGATGATGCAGATCGGTCTGCCTGCCGACCTGCAGGGAGCCGTATTTTCCCTCTCCAATGTCGTGATCCAGTCGGCCATCAACAGCTTTGGTGCGGATGCCATCGCCGGCTCCACGGCTGTTTCCAACTTTGATTTTATTTCTTATTGCATCATCAATGCTTTTGCCCAGGCTGCGGTTACTTTTACCAGCCAGAATTTCGGTGCCATGAAGACAGACCGCTGCAAAAAGGTGTTCCGCACATCCATGGCCTGCGGTATTGGTGCGTCGGCCGTGGTGGTCGTCATTCTGGTGGTCATACGATATCAGTTTATCAGGATCTTCACCACGGATCCGGAGGTGATCCGATTTGCCATGATTCGGGTGATGAACGCATTTGTCCTGCATTTTCTGATCGGAACTTATGAAATAAGCGGCGGATGTCTGCGCGGAATGAACCATTCTCTCGTGCCGGCGCTGATCTCTGTGTTCGGCAGCTGCCTTTTCCGATTGCTTTATGTGTTCACTTTTTTCCCCGCTCACCGGAGCTTTGCGAATCTGGTTCGGGTATACCCGATTTCCTGGACGCTGACAGGGATCACGATGCTGACTGCCTATTTTATTATCAGACGCAGGGAGTTCCTGAAATATGCCGGTCAGTAAAACTGATCCTGACGCCTGGTAACACTCGGGATCGTTTCTTGTAGCGCGGACTCGCCAAAGGGCATGCGCTCAGATCCTGCCGATACTGAACGACGTCGGGCGGGTCTGCCTCTCGATTATCCTGCTTTCAAACGATGACGGCCGGATATCAGAAACGACTGAGACTATATATTCGCAAGATCAATAAATGGAAAAAGCACATTTTTTTCCGCGTGGCAGTATAAATGGACATTGAGATATGAAGAAGAAAGAAAATCAAAAACGGTATAAAAGAAGAAAATCTGTCGGAAAACGGATCATCAGGATGCTTATCCTCACCGTGCTGATCATATTTGCGCTTTCGGCATATCTGAATTTCAGTTTCCTGAAATACGTAGTCCTTGGACTGTTCACCATGAATGGGACAAATGTGGCTGCAGGAGCCAAGGTGATCGCGGAAGCGCCTGACGGTCTGACCGAATATGTGGAGGACATTATGCAGACCTATCATGATCTGCCTGAGGAGATCCGGCAGGATCCTGATTCGGATGCGTACAGGGATGCCTTCCTGAAATTCCACGAATATGCTTATTATCAGAATGTGATGGGCCAGCTTGCTGAGATGGAGAAAAACGTCGTGATCAGCAATGTCTATCTGCAGGTTTATGACCCTGAAACGGAGGCAATGGTCTGCCTTCTTGACCCCACCGGAGCGGCTTCGGGTCAGGAGGACCCCATTTTTGGGGAACCGATGCCGGTCGGATACTGGGAATCTGTTACAGCAGAAGAACTGGAGCAGCTGAAGGCATCCGCAGCGGAGGATGCCTCGGATCTTTCTGTCGGCCAGGACCGTGAGATCCGGACAAAAGAGTCCGGATCCAAGGATATCGGTGAAGTCATTATTGTCGCACGGCA
>JAFWDX010000444.1 GCA_017515945.1 Blautia sp.
TCAAGGAACCTGTCCCCCTGACTCACTCAAGGAACCTGACCCTTCGACTCACGAAGAAACGAAACCCCGGGGATACTTACGAAAACTTTCGTAAGTATCCCCGCTATTTTATGTGAAAAATGGACAAAATCAGGGAAAGTGGTTGTGAGCAACACAATTTTTGCTAAAATAATCGCAATTTCCTCTTGTTATGTGTGTAGATTTGATATAAAATAAATGCACAGCATATCCGGACAGGTAACCGTTTTCGGAAATGCAGGAAAGTCAGTAAAAGTATATAAAGGAGGAGCAGCAATGAAACAGAGAAAAGCCATGTGCATCACATTTGCAGCGGCTCTCGCCGCATCCATGGGCATGAGCGCCATGGTCAGCGCAGCCACACCGGTAGCAGCTACGGATCTTGCTTACAAAGGTGACCTTAACCTTATGCATTTTTCCACATCTGAGGAATCAGAGGGCAACGGTGGCTCCGATGGCTTCCGTACCGTGATCGCTGAGTGGAAAGAGGCTCATCCGGACATTAACCTCGTGGAGAACGTCCTTGCGAATGATGAGTACAAGACTCAGATCGCCACACTGGCGGCTGCAGACGATCTGCCGGACATCTATCTGATCCAGGGCATGAACACCAAGGCATGGGCTGAGCAGGGACTGGCCATGGATCTGACAGACATCATTAAGGCATCTCCTTATTATGATGATTATGCAGAGTCCTACTTTACACCTTTCAAGGTCGGCGACAGCCTCTATGGCTATCCGGTCCTGACAGGTGGTACCTGCACAGTGGTGATCTATGACAAGTCCATGTGGGCGGATGCCGGATTTGAAACCTTCCCCAGCACATGGGAAGAGGTAGAGGAAGCTGCCGCTTACTTCGCGGATCAGAGTGTGGATGCCATCGCCTTCGGTAACGGCGGACAGTGGCAGGCTAACAGCTGCTTCCTTTCCACCCTCGGCAACAGGTACACAGGACCGGAATGGTTCCAGAGCCTGATCGACGACAGCGGTGCGGCCTTCACAGACGAGGCTTTTGTTAAAGCTCTCGAGGAGACCAGACATCTGTTTGTGGATACCGATATCTTTAACGATGACTTCAACGCCGTCACCAACGAGGATGCCCGCGAGTACTTCATCGCCGGCGACGCTGCTGCTTTCATCGGCGGTAACTGGGATGAGTCCTACATCTGGGCTGCCCTCAAGGAGGATGATCCTGAGAAATTCGAAAACATCGGTTTTGCCGTTCTGCCGCAGCCGGCAGATGCCACCGAAGCTCCCAATTCCCAGAACATCGGCCTCGGATATGCCATCGCCTTCAACCCGGCTCTGGCAGATGATCCGGATAAGCTTGCCGCTGCCATCGACTTCGCACAGGAAGCCACCGGCCCCGCTTTCTCCACATATGTGGCTGAGAACTATGCCCTCGGCGGACTTACCGATGCAGGTGAGGTCGATCTGAGCTCTTTCGATCAGATCACACAGGATTTCTACAACTGGTCCTATGTCGACACTGAGAAGTGCGAGATCTATGATTCTTACATCAACAGCGCCGTATGGAGCGTGCTCAACCAGGATTTGCAGACCATGATGAACGGTGAGATGGAAGCTGCGGATGTGGCTGCCAACGCACAGGCTGCTTACGAAGCCAACTATTGATCCATTGTAACTGTGAAGGAACATGTGACTGAACAGTTACGATCCATTCGGATTTTAAGAGGCCCTTTGTGATCCGGTGATGCCGGAGCGTCACAAGGCGCTTCCCGTCCATGCAAGGAGGTACCGCCCTGCTCCCGGGAGGGGGCATGGCGGTATTTCTGTTTTTTATAATCGCACGAATAAGATTATTGTGATTCTTGAAGGGAAGTAACTGTTCAGTCAGCACCTCGCATTTACTGCGACACCGCAGGCGTGCCTTGGCAGGTGCGTGAGACAAAAGCTGAGCAGCCAAGGCCGGGCGCACTTTCAATGCGACGAAAGGAGCCTGCGCCCGGCCTCGTAACTGCGAAGGAGCTTGTGACTGGACAGTTACGAATGGAATTTTCTGGAGGAAAGATCGATGCTTCAGACTATCAGACCCAAAAACAAAACGATCATCGGGTATCTGATCATTCCCGTTGTGATGTTCGTATTTACGGTTTTTGTTCCGCTTGTCACGGCTCTTGTGTACAGTTTTTTTGACTGGAAGGTAAAAAACAAAGTATTCAACGGCCTGGACAACTACAGACAGCTCTTTAACGACAAAATCTTCTGGCAGGCCTTCAGCCACAATATTTATCTGGTCGTCGCCTGTATCATCGGACAGATCGGCATCGCCTTTGTGCTGGTCATGCTGATCAATTCCAAGATGGCGAAGCTCAAGACCATCCATCGTACTTTCGGCTTTTTCCCGAGCACCATTGCTGCTGTGTGTATCGGTATGATTTGGACCATGATCTATCACAGCAAATACGGCGTACTTAACTGGTTCCTCAAGCTGATCGGCCGCAGTGACCTGGCACAGCCCTGGCTGCAGAATTCAAAGCTGGTCATGCTGTTGGTTACGATCCCGCTGATCTGGCAGTTCATCGGCTATTACATGGTCATCATCCTGTCCGCGATCTCTTCCATCTCCACGGAGATCTTTGAGAGCGCATCCATCGACGGGGCGAACGGCTTCCAGACGGCAATTCACATCACCCTGCCGTTGATCAAGAACACCATGCTGGTCTGCGTCACCCTGTGTATCGCGGGTAACATGAAAGCCTTCGATAACATTTATGTCATGACCAGCGGCGGTCCGGGAACGGCCTCCATGGTTATGGCCATGTACGGCTACAATGTATCCTTCGGACAGAGTAACATGGGATACGGCTCCTGTATCTCCGTGGCCATCTTTGTTCTTTCACTGCTGGTCATCGGCGGCTCACAGGCGCTGATCAATTTCATCACAAGGGATAAGGAGGCGTGATCTATGGAAAAGAATAACAAAGACGGCTCCGGCAGGGGCGGAAAGATCGTCGGCAGCTTTTTCCTGAATCTGGTGCTGCTCGTTTTTTCACTCTCCTGTATTTTCCCGATCGTTTGGATGATCTATTCCTCTCTGAAGGAGAAAAGGGCATTTAACGCAGACATCATCGGCCTGCCCAAGGCGCCGAGCCTGATCAACTATCAGCGGATCCTGAGCAACAAGGACTATCACCTGAGCGCCTCCATGATCAACTCCGTCCGTACCACGGCGCTGTCCATCGCGATGATCATCATCTTCAGCTTTGTGGTCGGATATATCCTTGCCCGTATCCGTTTCAAACTGAATCGTGTGCTGTACATCATGTTCCTGATGGGCATGCTGATCCCGATCCACTCGCTGCTGGTTCCGATCTATATCGTCTTCCAGCGCTGCGGCATTTCCAACAGGTGGTACACGCTTCTGCTACCCTATGTATCCTTCGGGCTCCCGATGGGGATATTCCTGGTAGAAGGATATGTAAAGACCATACCGGTCTCTCTCGAAGAGGCAGCCGCCATCGACGGCAGCTCCTTCTCCAATACACTCTGGAGGATCATCCTGCCGATCTGCCAGCCGATCCTGGTGACCGTCGGTATCATCCAGATCTTCAGCTGCTGGAATGAGTTCTCCTTCGCCCTGGTCCTGATCAAGGACGTGGCGCTGCAGACCGTTCCGCTGGCTCTGACGCAGTTCAAGGGACAGTTCGCGTCGGACTATCCCAAGCAGATGGCCGCCATGCTCATCACGATGGCGCCGATCATTATCCTGTACTTTGTTTTCAGCAAGCAGATCATCAAAGGGATGGTCGCGGGTGCTGTCAAAGGTTGACA
>JAFWDX010000049.1 GCA_017515945.1 Blautia sp.
CATGAACGCTGTTCACAGAATGTTTGGAGGGCCTGACCCCATCAGACTCATGGATCCACCAAGCTCTGCAGGTCCCGGGCGAGGGTCATGAGGTCCGTGAGCAGATTTCCCATGGGTCTGAGAAAGAGGGTCGGTTCGGGGTTGATGACAAACTGCAGGCGGCGATGGTACCGGGCGACCAGCCCGGGGAGGGCGCCGCCGTTAAGTTTTGCTTCTTTATAAAAACGCAGGCGGATGTTTGACCCGATCTGGCGGATTTCCGTGACGTACGCACTGTGCGCAACAGCTTTGATCAGGGCGACGGAAAGCAGGTTCAGCACGGATTGCGGTGCCTCGCCGAAACGGTCCAGCATTTCATCGAGGATCTCTTCGTAATCCTGTTGCAGGGTGATGCCTGCGATCCTCTTGTACAGGTCAAGCTTATGATGTTCGTTCGGGATGTAGGAGTCCGGGATATATGCATCCAGGTCCAGGTCGATGGAAGTGTCAAAGTCCTCGACGGCCTTCTGTCCTTTTGCTTCCCGCACGGCTTCACCCAGCATCTTGCAGTACAGATCATAGCCTACCGCATGCATATGGCCGTGCTGCTCAGCGCCGAGCAGGTTTCCGGCACCTCGCAGTTCAAGATCCCGCATGGCGATCTTGAAGCCGCTGCCCAGATCCGTGTATTCACGGATCGCGGCGAGCCGCTTTTCTGCTGTTTCCTGCAGCATCTTGTCCTTTTTATACATCAGGAAGGCATATGCCGTGCGGTTGGATCTGCCGATCCGGCCTCTGAGCTGATAGAGCTGGGAAAGACCGTAGCGGTCTGAGTCGTGGATGATCATCGTATTTACGTTGGAGATATCCAGGCCGGTCTCGATGATCGTGGTGGAGACCAGCACATCCAGCTCATGATCAACAAACGCGATCATCACCTTTTCCAGTTCCCTCTCGCTCATCTGTCCATGGGCAAATCCTACTCTGGCCTCCGGCACCAGCGCCTGCACCCGCATGGTCACCTGGTCGATATCATTGACCCGGTTATATACATAGTACACCTGGCCTCCCCGACGCATCTCACGGCTAATGGCTTCCCGGACCGTTTCTTCGTCATACTCCATCACATATGTCTGGATAGGGATCCGGTCCATGGGAGGCTCCTCAAGCAGGCTCATATCCCTGATGCCGATCAGACTCATATGCAGGGTTCTGGGAATAGGCGTTGCCGTCAATGTAAGTACATCCACGTCTCTGCGCAGCTGTTTGATCTTTTCCTTGTGGCGCACACCGAAGCGCTGCTCCTCGTCAATGATCAGGAGGCCCAGATTTTTATACTGGACATCCTTTGAAAGCACCCGATGCGTGCCGATTACCACATCCACCAGTCCTTTTTTCAGGCCTTCGATGGTCTGTGCCTGCTGCTTCGGTGTGCGGAAACGGCTGAGCAGCTCCACGCGGACGGGGAAATTTTTCATCCGGCTGACAAAGGTGTTATAGTGCTGTTGGGCAAGGATCGTCGTAGGCACGAGGTAAACCACCTGCCGGCTCTCCTGGATCTCCTTGAAGGCGGCTCGCAGGGCGATCTCCGTCTTGCCGTACCCCACATCTCCGCAGATCAGCCGATCCATGATCTTTGAGCCCTCCAGATCCCGCTTGGTGTCCTCAATGGCGTTGAGCTGGTCGGCCGTCTCCTCATAGGGAAACATTTCCTCAAATTCGCGCTGCCAGACGGTATCCGGCCCGCACCGGTATCCCTCCTTATCCTGTCTGGACGCGTACAGCTCAACCAGATCCCTGGCGATATCCCGCACGGCTGTCTGTACCTTTTTGCGGGTCTTTCCCCAGTCCGGGCTCCCCAGACGGTTGAGCACGGGCTTGTGCTCTGTTTCCGAGCCGGCGTATTTAGAGAGCATGTCCAGCTGCGTGGCCGGGATAAAAAGGCTCCCGCTGTCGCGGTATTCGATCCGGATGTAATCCTTGACGACCTGATCGACCTCGACCTTTTCGATTCCCCGGTAAATCCCCAGGCCGTGGCGTTCATGGATCACATAATCCCCCGGCGTAAGCTCCGCGAAATCCTGGATCCGCTGGCCTGGATCCTTTTTCTTCTTCTTTCTCTCCTGCTGCCGTCTGCCGAAGATATCTGTCTCCGTCATCAGCGCGAACCTCTGCGCAGGATATTCAAAACCGTCATGGACATGGCCGTACGCCACGAGGATTTCTCCCGGCTGCAGGATCCTCTCCGGATTCTCGCTGTAAAACGCGTTCAGGCCTTGATCCACGAGATCCTTCGCGAGCCGCTGCGCCCTGGTTCTGGAACCGGACAGCAGGATGATCCGGTAACCCAGCGTTTTGTAATTGATCAGATCCCTGGCCAGCAGTTCAAAGCTGCCGTTGTAGCTGGCGACCGAACGCAAAAAGAGCTCTGTTGTATAACGGTATACCCAGTCAGAGGATGCAGGCTTTAAAAGGCTTACGGCCAGGCACGGCAGCGCATTGAGCTTTTGCATCAGTTCATCCGTGCCGTGAAGCCAGTCCTCTGAAAGTGTCTGCTGCCCCTTTTCCATTCTCCGCTGGCAGCTGGCTTTGAATTCCTCTTCCGTCTGACGTGCACTCTGGAGCAGATGGAGTGGTTCATCCGCCAGGATACGCAGATCCTCCGGAAAATAATCCAGCAGGGATGCGCTTCCTTTTCCCTCCGGGGCATCCTCAGAAGCCGGATAGATCATGATCTCCTCCAGCGTATCCAGAGACCGCTGGCTGGCGGCGTCAAAGCTGCGGATCGAATCCACCTCATCTCCCCACAGCTCGATCCGCCAGGGATTGTCCTCTGTCAGGGCATACACATCCAGGATGCCGCCGCGGACAGCAAACTGGCCAGGCATATCGACCTCGCCTGTCATTTCGTATCCCAGATCCACCATCTTGTGCCGCAGCTCATCCAGATCCACGGTATCCCCCTGCCGGACAGTCACCCGTCTGCCGGCGATATCCTGCAGGGGTGAAAGTCTGTCCAGAAGGGCATCAACACTGGCAACGACCGTCAGCCTCTCCTTTTCCAGGAGCTTCTGAACCACCTGCATCCTCTGCCTGAGCAGCAGGTTTCCATGGATATCCGCCTGAAAAAACAACAGGTCCCGGGCAGGATAAAAGCATACGTCCGGGTCAAAAAAACGGCTGTCCTCAAACAGTTCCCGGGCACTATGCTCGTCCGGTCCAAGGATCAGCCTGTACGAAATATTTTCTGTAAGTGAAAAAAACAGATGCACCTTTTGGGACGGAAGACAGCCGCTCACGCTGACCGGGCCTTTTTCTTCGTCCAGGGCAGCCTTCATGGCAAGAAATGCCTCCTGCCCCTGAAGGGGCTCGAAAAACGTATTCATCCGCAATAATCTCCGATCAGGGCTTTCTGTTAAATCGATTCATCGCTGCGTCCACTCCCTCTGACAGGATCACGGACACGGCATCCGCGGCCTCCCCGATGGCTTCATCGGCCTTGCGCCGCTCCTCTGCATTAAACCTTCCCAGCACATGATCGGCCAGATCCCAGCCCGGAGGCTTCGCGCCGACGCCTACACGGATCCGGATAAAATCCTGCGTGCCGAGCTGAGCGATGATATCCTTGAGTCCGTTGTGTCCGCCGGCGCTGCCCTTTTTACGGATACGCAGCCGGCCGGGCTCCAGATCGACGTCATCGCAGATGACGATCAGCTCAGTGGAGGGATCAGCGTGAAAATAATCCACCATCTGACGGATGGGGCCGCCGGAAAGATTCATATACGAAAGAGGCTTCATCAGCAGGACCTTCTGCCCCGCGATGACGCCTTTTCCATACAGTGCATTAAATTTGACCCCGCCGGAGGGGATCCGGTCACGGTCGATCAGTTCATCTACCGTGTCGAATCCCATATTGTGGCGGGTTGCCTCATATTCGCGCCCCGGATTTCCAAGGCCTGCGATAATATACATACCATACCTCAGTTGAAATAAACCATCTCATCCGCTAACGGAGCGCAGGGACGGATACTGTCCGCGATCAGGACAACGCCTTCCTCTCCGCGATACTCCGGCCGTTCCTCTACGCGAATATGGGCCTTCAGATCGATCCACTGTCCGTTTTTCAGCTGCACAGCCTTGTCATACTCGCAGATATAACCCAGGAAGGTCGTATCGTCCGCACAGCATGTCATGGCTGTCCGGCCCGGAACGAATTCATTCCTGCGCATGCCGACAGGCGGTCTGCGCACACGCGCCGTAAAGTGGATCTCTTTTCCGTCATATTTCTCAGGATGATCCGTGGCATCCACAAACCAGATCCCATAATCCTCCGGCGGGATCTCGATCACAGGCGCGTCGACGTCAAAGGGCATTTCGTCCTTAAAGATGTCGTCGATCTCCCCTGTTTCATTCTCAAAGATGACTTCACAGCTGGGATTGGAGACCTTTATGCTCCTGCGGAAATTGGCCAGGGGGAGATCCATGCTGCTCCGGTTAAAGATGACCATATCCGCGCCCTTGACCATGTCCATAAACAGGGACTTCATATTCTGGATATAAACCTGGAAGGTACTGGCGTCCGCAACCACAATATGCTGCTCAATCCCCCATCCGGAGGGCAGTTTCATTTCACGCAGGCGGCTCACCAGCCACATGCCGTTGTACTCGATCGCCACCCTTTCCGGCTTGTGCTTCATATCCAGCGTATAAAGCTTTTCCGTCGTGAACTCTTCTTCACTTTCGATGACCTCCACGACCGTATTGTACATGGCCAGCGTAGCCCTGTCGTACTCTTCCTCGCCCTCCTCACATACGATCAGGAGGGTTTTGCCGTCAACCTGGAAATACTCCTGTTCAAGAGTAAAGCCAAGAAATGACGTCTTGCCGCTCTCCAGGAAACCGGCGATCAGATAAATCGGTACAGTCGTCTCTTTCATAAATCATGTCCTCTCTCGTACACTCTTATATTAAAATCCGAACAGCGCCGCGAGAGCATCCTCCTTCAGATGCGCACCGATCACGCACAGGCGTCCGGTATAATCCGGTGCACCTTCCCGGATCTCGGTCTCTTCCGGAACCATGTCAAAATAGATCCAAGTGCCGTCCGCAGCCGGAAGCATACCCTTGGCACGGAGCACTTCGCCGAACTGTTCTGTATTGCCAAGTTTTTCGAGCATTGTCTCCAGCTCCTGGCGGGTAAACTTACGCACGGTCTCGCGTCCCCAGCTGGTAAAGATCTCGTCTGCATGATGGTGATGATGGCCATGGTGATCGTGATGGTCATGATCATGATGATCATGGTCATGATGGTCGTGGTCATGGTCCTCATGGTCGTGATCATGA
>JAFWDX010000445.1 GCA_017515945.1 Blautia sp.
AAGGAACACAAAAGGACCGTCCCTCTGTTTCATGCCAGAGGCATTCTCACACGGATCGCTTCATTGTCTATGATATAGGAATAATCATAGTCGATCTCTTCACTGGTTTTTTCCAGGTCATACCCTTCAAACGATTCATCCAGGAAAGCACGGTAAGGATCCCAGGTCGTAAGCACCAGGGACAGATGGTGGCCGGGGGCCAATGTATAGACCGTGGGCAGCATGTAGATGGTATAATCATAGAATTCCCCGGCTTCTATATCCTGCGTCTCGGTATATTCACTGGAATCATAGCCAAGACCCGGATTGGTCAGATCTGTCCAGCCATAGCTGACATTCTTTTCATAAACGCTGTCCTGAACCAGTTCTTCAATCGAGTTGCTTCCCCAGGAGGAAGCCCCTTCATATTCACCTATGATGCGGACCGGTACTTTCTGTCCGATGGCATCCTTTGTCACATAAGCATCAAAATCCGAGAAGTCATCCGCCAAATCCACCAGAACGGCTGTGATCATCAGTCCTTCGTATTCCATGATCTCAGAGGAGAGGCTGAGGTGAATCTCCGGCACGCCATAAATGGTTTCCCCTGCGTCAAGCTCCAGCGGATATATGGCGGCATGCTTCCCGGTAAGATTCGTATAATACGCGTCCCTGTAGTCCTCACCGCCCTGAAGATATTCATAGGCAACGGGTGCAAGATCCTTGGAGGAGACCACGGATTTTGCGCCCTCATAGTAAGCCGGAACATCGCTGTAGGTAAAATCCCTCCATGTGTCATAGGATTTCCATTCCCCGTCCAGGTTGGACTGGACCAGAACGGTCGGGAACTGCTCCGCATCATTATCCACATCGTACAGATAATGTGCCAGCCAGCGATTCTGTATTTCATTCCACAGTTCGCCGTTCACCATCCGATTGTCAAGCGTATTGTGTGCATCCTGATGCAGCACCAGCTTTGCCGTCTTTCCGGCTTTCATGAAAGCCTGCATCATCAGATCGGACTGTTTTGTCGTTACATTCATGTCGTTCAGGCCATGGACGATCAGTGCGGAACAGTTGATCTGCTCCCAGTCATCAGAATAATCGGATTCCTCCCAGATCGGTCCGTAGTTTCCGTTGGTCGCCTCCTGATCCTTCGCGATCTGCCAGAGCCATGAAGCATATTCCTTGTTCATGACCAGCCAGTCTTTGTCCAGGAAACAGGCGCCGCAGTTATTGAAAGCCAGTGTATCCGCATAATTCACATCAAAAATGGTGGCCGCTCCCTGAGAGTTTGTATAATCATACCAGCTGGCGATCCCCGCGCTCGGGATGATGGTCGCCAGGCCTTCCACCCCTGTGGTCGCCACTTCGAACGGCAGCGTACCGCCATAGGAGCATCCGGTCATGGCCACCTTCCCGTTGGACCAGTCCGCTTTGATTTCAATATTCTGTGTCCTGTCCGTAAAGGCCCTGCGGTTTCCGGCCACCCATTCGACAACAGCCTTGTGGCTGTCTCTTTCCAGATTCGTACCGCACAGTTCAAAACCTTCCGAACCATAGGTTCCGATCCCGCATGCCTCCACAATGGCATACCCGCGTGACAGATAATAATCATAGCAATCGGCATAAGACATTCCTGTCTCGCTGGTACCCGGAACTGTGTAGTTCCAGTCTCTGTATGGATCTATGAGCCCGGCTGCCTCCAGGCTGTCCATCTCTCCCGCCGGCTCTCTTTTTTCGCAGTCCCTGTACAGATCCTTATAATCAAATGCTTCTTCCCTGTAGTATGTTTTCGCTTCTCTTTCCTCGATGGTGCCTGCTCCATATGGCGTAGGATCGTAGATCGTTCCGGCTTTGTACTTACCCTCTGCTGCCGCCCGGGGGACCTGCACCAGTACCTTTACCAGATCTGCCATTTTGTCATTGTCCGTGTCATTGTCAGTCTCCACATAGACACAGAATCGCAGGATGTCGCTGCCCTCATTTGTATAACCAGGATCCCTCAGAGTCGTTACTTCCCATATGGGCTGCAGGGCACCGTCCTCTATTTTCAGAATGCTTTCTTTCTCCTCTGCCTTCGGCGAAACCATGCCGAGTGAGAAAATTGCAGTCATAAGTATTGCAGCTTTCCGTATTTTCATATACTTCTCCTTTCTATTCCTGTGCGTACAACAGTTGCTTTCACGTCACTATTCGCAGCGGTATACCAGAGCGTCTTAATACGTGGAATTCCACGTATTTAGAGGCTCTGCATATACCGCGGTGAAAAATTTCATTTTCCATCTAATTGTTCCCGCGAGTATATTCCTCCCCGCCTGTCTTTTTTCTGGTCCAGATATCTATTTCATCATGTAATTCAGATAGATAATCTGAGAAAGAGACTTCCTCTCTCCCGTATGTCAGCTGCAGGTCATATTCGTTTGGTAGCCAGGTTGAGAGATCCGACTCGTTATGCGAAATGATCGCCTCCAGTTTATCCAGAGCCTTGTATATTTTCGCTTCTTTTGTCTCCTGGGCATTCATCTCGGCGAGCAGTTCGGACCATTCCTCTCTCTGAGGGGAGGGAAACGAATCTACCCATTCCTGAAAGATCGCATCCTCCTTTCTGGCATCGGAATCCGTCTTTTCAAATGTCGGGATATCGCCTGTGAAAGCTTCCCCCAGATCATGGATGAGACACATCCTGATGACCTTATCCATATCCGCTGACGCGAATTCTGATTCCCCTGATATGAGCATCGCCATCAGGGCCATCCTGAAGCAGTGATCTGCAACGCTTTCCTTCCGGTTTTCGTCTGTCCAGCAGTGTCTTGTGTTCGTCTTCAATTTCGATGCTCTGGAAAGAATACTTAAAAACTTTATTTGATCCACTATGACACCTCCCGTATAATGAGTCAGGGGGACAGGTTCCTTGACTCACACATACGTGTGAGTCAAGTGAGTCAAGGGGACAGGTTCCTTGACTCGCACATACGTGTGAGTCAAGGAGTCAGAGGGACAGGTTCCTTGACTCGCACATACGTGTGAGTCAAGGAACCTGTCCCTCTGACTCATTTACGTATGCCGTGATCACAATCGGAGAAAGCCCTGCTTCGCGGATTACGTCCAGATCCGCTTCCATGACTCTGTCGCCCTTTGATACTTTTGTCCCTTCTTTGACAAATACCGTAAACCCTCTTCCATTCAGTCTGACTGTATCGATCCCGACATGGACCAGAATGTCTCTGCCGTCAGAGGATGTAAACGTAACAGCATGCTTTGTCTCAGCCACCCCGGTAACGATCCCGTCGCATGGCGCATAGATCGTCCCGTTTTCAGGCAGGATCCCGGTGCATTTACCCATGACCCCGGCAGAGAACACCGGATCCGGGATCTGTTCCATCAGAATCATTTTTCCTTTAGCCGGGACTCCGCCTGCGTCCTGTTCGGAAGATCCCGTTTTTTCAGATTTATCGGGGGATTTTGATCTGCCGCCGGCAGGCACCACAGTCTTTTCAGATGATGTCGTTGTCTCAGGCAGCAGTTCCTGTTTGTTGTATGCCAGCATGGTTATAATAAAGCTGCAGATGTATGCCAAGACCAGTCCGGCCAGATAGATCAGCATGCTTTTTACAGCTCCTCGGGGGCCGGCGGTCATCACAAAAAGGCCCAGGAGCCCGGATGGTCCCCATGTGGTCGATGCCACTTCAAAAGCCATGACCAGGGCTCCTCCGAAACCGGCTCCGAGTCCCGCCGTAATAAAAGGCTTTCCCAGCGGCAGCGTGACGCCATAAATCAGGGGTTCCCCGATGCCCAGCAATCCCGCCGGCAGCGCCCCGGATATGACCGAACAAAGTTTGTGATTGCCGACCTTCTTCGCTTTCAGCCACAGGGCAATGGCGGTGCCGACCTGACCTGCTCCGGCCATGGCGAGGGCCGGATACAGGGTAACATATCCAAGCTCCTGCAGCTGTACCGAATACAGGGCAACCAGCCCGTGGTGCATGCCGGCGGCCACAAGAGGCAGGAAGAACGCCGTGGAAATATAACCCGCTATGATCCGAACCAGCATGCTTTCAGACATGCACAGCTTTCCGAACAACCAGACGATGCCTCCGGACACATATCCGAGCAAGGGCATGATGATCAGAATATAAGGGATCACACAGATCAGCAATGTCAAAAGAGGCGTAAAGATAATGTCGATGCTCTCCGGCATCCATGACCGGATCTTTTTTTCCACCTTTGACAAAAGGAACACACCGAGAATGACCGCCAGCACGCCGCCCTTGCCGGTTCTCAGGACGGAATCCAGAGGACTCTGCTCATTATACAGTCCCAGGAGGGCAGATATCTGGTTGATTCCCTCCAGCGAGGTGATCATGCCAAGCATGCCTCCCAGGATCGGGGTGGCTCCGAACCGCTCCGCGGCACGATATCCTGCCCAGGCTGTCATATACGACATAAAGGATACGTTCACAAGAGACAGGAGCTGATAGATGAGGCTCCAGACCTTGCTTTCACCATAGTCAGGCACGGCCTGCGCGATCAGAGCCGCAAACCCGGCGCACAGTCCGGCCGTGATGATCCCCGGGATCAGGGGGACAAAGATATCTCCCACCAGTTTCAGCCCTGATTTGAGACGGTTCTCCTTCTGGCGGCTTTTTATCTCCGCTTTATATGTTTTCCAGTCTGTGCTCTCCTTCTCGTTCCCGGCAGCAGCAGATCCGGCTGCCAGTCCCATTTCATGACACTGATCCGCGTACCTCCTGCATTTCCCGGGGCCGACCACGATCTCATAATAATTGTCCCTGTCGTGGACAAGCCCCATTACATCCTCCATGGATCGGATCTTCTCCTCATCCACAGCCGATTCATCATTCACTTCAGCTCTCAGACGGGTCATACAGTTCGTGACGGATACGATATTGTCGGTACCGCCTAGATATATGACCAGATTTTTTGTATTTTCTTTATAATCCTGTTTCATTATTCCCCTTTTTGTTTCAACCATATACATGGAGTAACTTACGCACCTGCCAAGGCACGCCTGCCGTGTCGCAGTAAATACGAGGTGCTGAATGAACAGTTCCTTCGAGGATACAAATGAACAATTCGCAACAGCACAGCGCCTGAATGTGAAGACGCCTGTGACGCTGCAGTTACAGATATAGTATATGCCTGAATACAGAGTCAGGTCAAGAGTTGAGTCAGGGGGGCTGGTTCGTAATGACATTCGAACGTATTTCTGTTATACTTCTTGCCGGAACAGATGGCAGCACAAACAATACAGCCTGAATACCAATAAAGAAAAAGCTGAAACCCGGAGGCTGAACAGATGAATATGGATTTATCTCTGAAGGAATTGACGACCGAAACACGAAATCCGGATACAATGGCGCTGGACATGATGACTTCTCTGGAGATCATTACCGAGATGAACCGGGAGGACGCGCAGATCCCCCTGGCGATCCGTCCGCATCTGCAAAAGATCGCGCAGATCGCGGACTGGGGAAGAGAATCGCTGGAGCGGGGCGGCCGGATCTTCTATATGGGCGCCGGAACCAGCGGGAGGCTCGGAGTCCTGGATGCCTCCGAGTGCCCGCCGACCTTCGGCGTAGAGCCTGACAGGGTGGTCGGCCTGATCGCAGGCGGTGAGCAGGCTTTCATAAAAGCTGTCGAGGGCGCAGAGGATGACCGGGAGCTGGGAAAGGCAGACCTGGAAAAACATGGACTTACAAAAAGCGATCTCGTGATCGGACTGGCGGCAAGCGGGCGTACCCCCTATGTTCTCGGAGGGCTTGACTATGCCCGGCAGATCGGCTGCCATACGGCCTCCATTTCCTGTAACAGCCATGCGCCGCTCAGCCAGGCAGCTGAGATCGGCATTGAGGTCATTACCGGGCCGGAGGTCCTGACCGGTTCGACCCGCCTGAAAGCAGGGACCGCGCAGAAAATGATCCTCAACATGATCTCGACGGCTGCCATGGTGGGGTGTGGAAAAGCATATCAGAACCTGATGGTAGATGTTGTTCAGACAAATAAAAAACTGCGTGAAAGGGCTCTGCACATCGTCACGGAAGCAACCGGCGTGAACACAAATACCGCCCGGCAGGCGCTTTCCGATGCCGGTGGCAACTGCAAAACCGCCATCGTCATGATCCTCGCCGGCTGCAGTGCAGCACAGGCCGACATGCGCCTGCAGGCAGCTCATGGCCATGTCAGGGATGCGCTGAGCAAATGAAGTGCTGATCTGCAGATAAGCAATAACAGGTTATATAAATGCAATAATAAGGAGTTCTGACAATGACTTACGATCTTTTATGTTCACAGCTTGAAGAGCTGCTCCGGGAAGAGCCCTGGTATGCCGCCGCGCTGTCGAATGCCTCTGCCCTGTTGATGGATTCCCTCCCTGATCTTAATTGGGCGGGATTCTATCTGATGAGAGACGGACAGCTCGTCGTTGGTCCGTTCCAGGGAAAACCCGCATGCATCCATATCGCGGTCGGGAAAGG
>JAFWDX010000050.1 GCA_017515945.1 Blautia sp.
GCCCGCGTTCCAAGAGAGCCATGCGCCCTGGTCTCGTGCTTTTTTTTAGCCGATGGTCACACCGGGGGATACATTCGGCGCTGCCCTCCATGGACGAGATCGAAGCCCGGCTGAAATACTCCGGGATGAGTCAAGAGGGACAGGTTCCCTGACTCATTTGTGAGTCAGGGAACCTGTCCCTCTGACTCATAAATTTGATCCGGCAGGTAAATGTGGTCAGGCCCCCAAAACGATCTGTGAACAGCGTTCACGGTTTGTTTGGAGGCTCTGACCTCATCAGAACATCCGGTTATACCGTGAATAGTTACATCAGATATGTAGGTCAGATCCATCTACAGATAATCACCTTGACAAAGAGGTTGTGATGACTGATACTGAGAGAGCAGAAAAATGAGTCAAGGAACCTGTCCCTGTGACTCATAGTGTAAAGGAGAAGTTATATGAATATTTATGTAAATGGGGCTGCCGGCAGGGACGGCAACGGCTCAGAGCAGATGCCTTTTAAGACGATCGGCGAGGCGGCCCGCGCGGCTAGGCCGGGAGATGTGGTACTGGTGGCTCCGGGGATTTACCGTGAGTATGTTGATCCGGTCTGCGCCGGGACGGAGGATGCCCGGATCGAGTACCGGAGCGTAGAGCCGCTTGGAGCGGTGATCACAGGCGCGGAGCGGATCCGCAGCTGGAAGCCGTTCCGGGATAATGTGTGGGTTTGCCGGATCCCGAACAGCCTGTTCGGCAATTATAATCCGTACACGACGATGGTGTACGGCGACTGGTATTTTGCGAAGGCGGACAAGCATACAGGCTGTGTATATCTCAATGACAGAGCCATGTATGAGGCACAGTCCATCGAGCAGTGCATTGCGGGAGAGGTCTACGAGTGCAGCTGGGTGCCGGAGGAGTCTGTTTATAAATGGTACTGCGAGCAGGACGAGGAAAAGGATGAGACGGTTCTTTACGGCAATTTCCAGGGGAAGGATCCCAATGCGGAGAATGTGGAGATCAATGTCCGTCGTGAATGCTTTTTCCCGTCAAAGACAGGCGTGAGTTATATTACGGTCAGCGGGTTCACCATCTGCAAGGCTGCGACGACCTGGGCACCGCCCGCAGCATTCCAGGACGCCATGATCGGCCCGCACTGGAGCAAGGGCTGGATCATCGAGGACTGTGAGATCTATGGCAGCAAGTGCTCCGGCATCGGCCTCGGCAAGTATTATGATCCTGACAATGATCATTATTTTACCTATAAATATGTAAAGAGCCCCACTCAGATGGAGCGTGACGCCGTCTGCCGCGGTCAGTACCACGGCTGGCTCAAGGAGAAGGTCGGCAGCCATATCATCCGCCGCAACAACATCCACCACTGTGAGCAGGGCGGCATCATCGGCCGCATGGGCGGTGTGTTCAGCATCATCGAGGACAATCACATTCATCACATCAACAACATGATGGAGCAGGGCGGCGCGGAGATCGCCGGCATCAAGATGCATGCCGCCATCGATGTCGTGATGCGGCGCAATCACATCCATCACTGCACTATGGGTATATGGTGCGACTGGGAGGCTCAGGGCACACGGATCACGCAGAATTTCCTGCATGACAATCAGCGCCCGGCTTTTGCCAAAGTACTTAAGGGCGGCATGATGTCCCAGGATCTTTTCGTCGAGGTCGGCCACGGTCCGACACTGATCGACAACAACATCCTGCTTTCGGACGCCAGCCTGCGCTTTGCCACCGAGGGCGTGGCCATGGTCCACAACCTGATCTGCGGCGCGCTGACCTGTGTCGGCGGGGGTACCGGACTTCGCTATACCCCGTATCATATTCCGCATCGCACAGAGGTGATGGGCTTCATGACGATCCTCCACGGCGACGACCGCTTCTACAACAATATTTTCGTACAGAAATGGCCGGCCGAGGATATCGTGACGCCCCATGATTCCGACGACGGAGCAGATGTGGAGAACAGACACGCCGGGACATTTATGTTCGACGAGTATCCGACCTATGAGGAATGGATCGCCCAGTTTGACTTCACAAAGCCCGCGGACATGAAGAAGCTCGAGCCTGCGCATGAGGGGCATCTCCCGGTCTGGACAGAGGGGAATGTGTACCTGAGCGGAGCCATGGCCTGCAAGAATGAAAGAACGGCCTTGTCGCGGACGGAGAAGCCAGGGTGGAGCTCAAAGAGGAAGACGGAAAGTATTTCCTCGATACCAATGTCTACGAACTCATCGGAGACTTCCGTGACCGCATGATCCATTCCGATCTCCTCGGCAAAGCATTTGAGCCGGAGGAAAGGTTTGAGAATACGGACGGGACGGCGATCACCTTTGACAGGGATTACTTTGGGAACCACAGGGGCAGTGAGATCCTGCCCGGACCGCTGGCTGAGGCTTCAGGAAAGGTAAGGGTGATGTAAAGCCGGTCTGGCCTTCCCGGGAAGATGGGGTCAGACCTCATTTACAACCCCGTCTGCAAAAAAAATAGCAAATTATTAACATGTGTTAATGCAAGCCCTTTCCTTCTCTGTTAAAATAGGATATGTAAAAGCGCGTATGGGAAGGGAAAAATAAAAAGCCTGTGAATGATCCACCTTTATGGCGGTTCTTCACAGGCTTTTTGTTTTTGTAACTCGATCTGTTAATAATGGTTATGACTTAATATGTCTCCTTATACCGCCCTGCGATGGCTTCCCCCATCCGGACCGGGATTTCGATGCCGTCGCGGGACGCCTGCAGGAAGCGTTCGTCCATCCGGATCCGATCAGGTTCGACCAGGACAATGATGGTAGAACCTCCATATTCAAAGAATCCTTTTTCATCTCCGCGGGTTACGTCTGCAGAGTCCGGCTGAAGGTTGGTGATGCGCCCGACGAGCATGGCACCGACCTCCATCTGGAGAAGCGTGCCAAAGGATGCAGTGCGGATCAGGGTAAATACACGGCTGTTTTCGGCAAAAACCGGTCCGGCCGCAAGCGCGACCGGCTGAACGGTGTGAAGGACACCGTGGATCCTGTAGTCCCGGGACTTTTTGCCGCTCTCAGCATAACAGTAGCGGTGATAATGATCCACGCAAAGGCGGAATACAAGGCACAGGCCGCCCTCATAATGTGCGGCAAGGGACTCGCTGCGCAGGAGCGAGGCCACGGTATATCGGGACTCTTTGACGGGAAGGACAAGCCCGTCCCTGATGGGCCATACCCTGAGCAGCCCGTCACAGGGGGCGATCAGCCGGTCGGGATCGGTCTCGACCGGACGGAGCCCATCCCGGATCCTGCGGCAGAAGAAATCATTGAAACTGCGGATGTTATCCAGCTGATAGTCTTGCGTACGGATGCGCGAATGCCGGACAAAGAACGGGATCAGCGCTGTGGAAAACCTGGTGTCGAGCAGGACTCCGGAAAGGCGCGAGAGCCCCGGCCGGGTCAGGCCGCGCAGGATAAGGCGCCCGGGGCTGGTGTGGTACAACAGATCAAGAAGCTCTTTCATGAGTATTACCTCACTATACTCGCGCGATCGTAACTGTTCAGTCACAAGCTCCTTCACAGTTACGAGGCCACACCGAAGGCGTCCCTTGGGAGGCGCAGGCTCTTTCGTCGCATTGGAAGTGCGCCTCCCAA
>JAFWDX010000446.1 GCA_017515945.1 Blautia sp.
CACGTATGTGCGAGTCAAGGAACCTGTCCCCCCTGACTCACCCAACCTGTCCCCCTGACTCACCAAAAGTCTGTCTTGCAAAGAACCGCAAAATACTATAAACTAAAGCTGAAAACTGTCCGCGGATTTTCGTGTGTATTCGGAGGAAAAAATAATGGCAGAGCATCAGATTAATACTATCGGCGTACTTACCAGCGGCGGCGACGCGCCCGGGATGAATGCAGCGATCCGTGCCGTCGTCCGCAGAGGTCTCAGCAGCGGGATGAAGGTCAAGGGCATCCTCAAAGGATACCAGGGTCTGCTCAACGAAGAGATCATCGACATGTCGGCAAAGGATGTCTCCGACACCATCGAGCGCGGCGGCACGATCCTTTACACCGCCAGATGCGCGGAGATGCGCACACCGGAGGGCCAGGAGAGAGCGGCCCAGATCTGCAGAGAGAACGGCATTGACGGTCTGGTCGTCATCGGCGGCGACGGTTCCTTCGCCGGTGCGCAGAAGCTGGCCAATCTCGGGATCAATACCATCGGCGTACCGGGCACGATCGACCTGGACATCGCCTGCACAGAGTATACCATCGGCTTTGACACAGCGGTAAATACCGCCATGGAAGCCATCGATAAAGTCAGAGATACATCCACCTCCCATGAGCGCTGCAGCATCATCGAGGTCATGGGCCGCGGTGCCGGTTACATCGCTCTGTGGTGCGGTATCGCCAACGGTGCGGAGGATATCCTCCTGCCTGAGAAATATGACTACGACGAGCAGAAGATCGTCAACAACATTATCGCCAGCCGCAAGGCCGGCAAAAAGCACCACATCATCATCAACGCCGAGGGCATCGGCCACTCAGAGGCCATGGCCAAGCGTATCGAGGCTGCGACCGGCATCGAGACCCGCGCCACCATCCTCGGACACATGCAGCGCGGCGGCAGCCCGTCCTGTAAGGACCGCGTATACGCTTCGATGATGGGTGCCATGGCTGTGGATCTGCTGAGCCAGGGCAAGACCTGCCGCGTGGTAGGCTACCGCCACGGCCATTTCGTGGACTTTGATATCAATGAAGCGCTTGCCATGAAGAAGGATGTCAGCCCCTACATGTGGGAGGTCTGCAATTCTCTTTCACACAACTACACCAAGCACTCAGACACGCTCAATTTTGACTGAAGATGATCAGCAGCACAGAAAATCCGAATATCAAAAAGATCATACAGCTCAACCAGAAGACAAAAGCCCGCCGCACAAACGGGCTTTTTGTCGCGGAGGGCGTAAAAATGTTTCTGGAGGCTCCGACGGAGCGGATTTACCGTGTGTATCTGAGCGAAAGCTTTCACAGAGAATGCATGGCGGAGGAGCCTGCCGATACGACAGGCGGCAAGGGAGGTTTGAACTCACCGGAGGAAGCCGCCAGAGCAGCAGGCGGCAGGGGAGGACTTCTCTCGCCTGAGAATGCTCTGAACGCCGCGGCGAGGGAAAAGCTCTCGCAGGTCTCCTGGGAGATCGTGACAGACCCGGTATTCGGGCGGATGACGGATACCGTCACGCCTCAGGGCATTCTGACCGTTGTCCGGATACCGGACCGCCTGCCGGAGGAGATCCTCCGGCAGGCGGGCGGGGAACCGCTCTACCTGATCCTGGAGGCGGTTCAGGACCCGGGCAATCTGGGCACCATCCTGCGCACCGCGGAGGGAGCAGGAGTGAATGGCGTCTTTCTGACCAAAGGCTGCGTGGACGTGACCAGTCCCAAGGTCATCCGCTCCACCATGGGATCCATTTACCGGGTGCCTGTGATGATCGTGGAGGATGTGGCCGAGGCACGTCGATTGCTTTCACCGCTGGGCGTTAAGCTGGCGGCGGCGCACCTTGGAGGGAAAAAGGCCTACGATGAGGTCTCTTATCTCGGCGGCACGGCTTTCCTGATTGGAAATGAAGCCCGAGGCTTGTCGGAGGAGGCCGCGGCGGCCGCGGATCTGCTGATCCGCATTCCCATGGCCGGGCAGGTGGAGTCGCTCAATGCGGCGGTATCGGCCGCGGTGTTGATGTATGAGGCGGCCCGGCAGCGCCGGCGTAAGGACTGACAGCGCTGTGGAACAGATGAAACGGTATGGCAGCGCCGGCATAGGGACTGACAGCGCTGTGGAACAGATGAAGCGGTCCGGCAGCGTCGGCATAAGGACTGACAGCGCTGTGGAACAGATGAAGCGGTCCGGCAGTGCCGGCGTAAGGATTGACAGCGCTTAATGACAGATGAGGCGGCCTGGCAGGGCGCCCGGAGGTAACAGGTTGAGTTCATACGATACAGAATTGATCAAATCCTGTATTCATACAGAATGGGCGGGGCATCCCGTCCATTTTTGTGAAGAAACGGATTCCACAAATCTGTGGGCACAACGCCTTTCAGATGAAGGCGCCCCCCACGGGACGCTCTGCGTGGCGGAGTTCCAGTCCGCCGGCCGGGGCAGCAGGGGCCGCAGCTGGACCGCGCCGGAGGGCAGCTCCGTTATGATGTCGTTACTGCTGCACCCGGAATTTGCGGCGGACAGAGCCAGCATGCTTACCCTTCTGATGGGGATGGCTGTGGCGCATACGGTGAAGGAAACCGGGCTGGATGTCCGGATCAAATGGCCGAATGATGTGGTGGTTTCCCACAAAAAGATCTGCGGGATCCTGACAGAGATGCGTCTTGACGGTGACCGTATCAGAGATGTGGTGATCGGCCTGGGCATCAATGTCAATACGCCTTCGTTCCCGGAGGAGCTCTCCGACAAGGCGACCTCCCTGCGGCTCGAAGCCGGAAGGGATTTCGAGAGGGCGCCGCTGCCCGGCAGGGTGATGGCTCATTTTGAGGAACTATACGGCCGGTTTCTGCCATATGCAGACCTGACCCTGCTGCGCGAAGACTATGAGGATTTCCTGGCCGGCAGGGGTGAACCGGTCCGCGTGCTGGATCCCCTGGGTCCCTACGAGGGCATCTGCCGCGGCATTGACAGCTGAGGGTGTCTGCTCGTGGAACCGGAGGGGGAAGAGATGCGGAGAGTCATAGCCGGGGAGGTTTCGGTCAGAGGACTGTATACTTATATCTGAATTATACAGGGACTTCTTCAGAATTATACAGGAACCATACTGGTGACTGTGTGTTTACGGCGGGATTTCGCTGTGATGGGAGATGTTTCCGGTGTATCCCCAGTGCGTGTCTGATGCGGTTCAGAGTGAACCAGGTGTGATTCCGGTGTATTCCCAGTATGTGTCCGATACGGTTCAGAGTGAACCAAGTGTGATTCCTGTGTATCCCCAGTGTGTGTCCGATGCGGTTCAGAGTGAACCAGGTGTGATTCCGGTGTATCCCCAGTATGTGTCCGATACGGTTTCGTGTGAACCTGGTGTGTTTTCGATATATCCCCAGTGTCTGATGCGGTTCCGTGTATCCCCGGTGTAGCTCCAGTGTGGAGCTCTGTGTGTTTTCTCAGAACAGGAAATAAACGTATGTATCAGGAAAATGTCGTGCTCTGCGGAGCCAGCGCTTACGAGCGCAAATATTACTTTAATCAGGACTTTGCCTCCCTTCCCGAGGAGGTCAAAAAGGAGCTGCAGATCCTCTGCGTGCTCTACACAGAGGAGATCGGCGGTGTGCTTACCCTCGAATTTGACGAGGACGGCCTCCTGCAGTTCCGGACCGAAGCGCTGGAAGCGGATGGTACCTATGATGAGATCGGAAGCGTTCTGCGCATAAAACAGCTGAGGGAAGAAAAAAAGGAGCTGCTGGAGGCACTCCAGATGTACTATCGGATCTTCTTCCTGGGGGAAGAGGAGTGAACGGCGCGATGACAAAGGAATGGAAGATCGGGGATGTCCTTATCCCCAACCGGTTTGTGCTCGCGCCAATGGCCGGTGTGACCGATCTCCCGTTCCGCAGACTCTGCAAGGGACAGGGCGCCGGGCTGATCTGCATGGAGATGGTCAGCGCCAAGGCGATCTCCTACCATAACAAAAACACCCGCGCACTGATGCAGGTGGATCCCGGGGAACACCCGGTCTCCCTGCAGCTGTTTGGCAATGAGCCGGACCTGATGGCGGAGGTGGCCCGCAGCATCGAGGACGAGCCCTTTGATATCCTGGATATCAACATGGGATGCCCGGTTCCCAAGGTGGTGAACAACGGGGAAGGCTCGGCGCTGCTCAAAGATCCCGCTCTGATCGAAGCCATCGTGGGAAAAATGGCTGCGGCCACCCGCAAGCCGGTCACGGTGAAAATGCGGATCGGCTTTGAGAATGTACCCGTGGATATCGTGGATATCACAAAAAGAGCGGAGGCTGCCGGCGCAGCGGCCATCGCCGTACACGCCCGCACCAGACAGCAGTACTATTCCGGTCAGGCGGACTGGACCGCCATTGCCCGTGTAAAAGAAGCCGTCCGAATCCCTGTGATTGGGAACGGAGACGTGGATTCTCCGGAAAAAGCGGAGGCGATGATGACGCAGACAGGATGCGACGCGGTGATGATCGGCCGCGCCTGCCGGGGCAATCCCTGGATCTTTGCGCAGCTGAACGCCTGGGCGGACCGGGGAGAGCGTCTGCCGGAGGTGACACGCACAGAACGCGCGCAGATGATCCTGCGCCACGCGAGAGATCAGGTCGCGCTTCGCGGCGAGAGGGCCGGCATCCGGGAGATGCGCAAGCACATCGCCTGGTACACGGCCGGGATCCGCGGCGGCGCCGCCCTGCGCCGCACCGCCAACGGACTGCAGACCCTCGCGGAGCTGGAGACGCTTCTGGAGGGGATCAATGAGCCGGTGGGCCAGGTTCCGTGAATGAGTCAGGGGGACAGGTTCCTTGACTCACTCAAATGAGTGAGTCAAGGAACCTGTCCCCCTGACTCATTCACG
>JAFWDX010000447.1 GCA_017515945.1 Blautia sp.
GATTCTCTCGCTCAGCTGACAGAAAACTGCCGCAGATACGGCGTTCAGATAAGAAAAGAGGCAGGATGGGTAGAGCGGCTAGGAAAAAACAATATGCTGATCGTGGATCCGAACGGTGTTGAAATCGAAGTGTTTGAAGGTTAACAGACAAATAATCGTAACTGTTCAGTCACAAGCTCCTTCACAGTTACGAGGCCAGGCGCAGGCTCCTCTCAAGGGACGCCTTCGGTGTTTCGTCGCATTGGAAGTGCGCCTGGCCTTGGCTGTTGGACTTTTATCCCACGCACCTGCCAAGGCACGCCTGCGGTGTCGTAGTAAATGCGAGGTGCTGACTGAACAGTTACAAATAATCTTATGATTATACCAGAGGCTCTTAATACGTGGAAAACTCTGATTCCACGTATTTGAGCCTCTGCACATACCGCGCGTAAACCCGGGAACACAATCCATTTATATGATCGTAGTCCTTTACATCCAGGGACTGACGTAGTCGTCAATCTCAGCAAAGTCTATAACGAGATCTCCGTCATAAATCCAGACCTGGATCGAATCCCGGAAGGTATAGATGGCATCGCCGGCTTCTTTTTCAAAATGCCAGGTCGTGACCGTCTTTTTTTCCGGATCAATGATCCAGTATTCCCTGACACCGGCTTTGAAATATTTGAACAGTTTCAGGATCATGTCTTTGGAGCGGGTGGATGGAGAGAGTATCTCCGCGATAAAATCCGGCGCTCCCACGATCCGGGCCGGAGTATACCTGCCCGGATCACACAGGATCAGGACATCAGGCTGCACGACTGTCCGGTCGTCACAGTCAAGCTGCACATCGACAGGAGAAATAAAAGGCAGACATTTGCCATTATGAGAAGAAATATAGGAAAGGATCCTGGCATACAGCTGCCCGGCTATAAGCTGATGAAAACCGGTGGGTGAAGCCATGTCATGAATCACACCGTCGATCAGTTCCACTCTTCTTTCATCGGGAAATGCAAGATAATCTGTAAGTGTATATTCGCCCTGCCGTTTCTGAACAGCGTATACCGTGGATGGTTCCGCTACGCCGGGGCATGGTCCGGTTGTTTCGCCTGCTGCTCTGTATTCGCCTGCTGCCCTGCATCGGTTTGAACCGTTTTCTGTGTATGTTGATCTGCCATACATGCTGTCAGTATCATTGTCTGCCTGCTCCGGCCCTTCCCATGGATCAGCAACACCCCCCAATACTCTGGCAAGATTTCTCAGCGTCTCACTGCGAGGCGCTTTAGTGATCCCACAGAAAACCTTTCGTACGGTGCTGACCGGAATACCGGATAGCCTGGCTATCTCTTCATAGCTATATCCAAACTCAAGTTTTTTTTCTCGCATTTCCTGAATAGTCATGGCAGGGTACTCCTTTGAAGAATGGTCTGTGCAAAATACCATTTTATATCCATTATCATACCGTATTCGTTCCATAGTGTCAAGAGAATGATACCCATCCCTGACGGAAGCTGAACTGATTCGTTTGTCAATTACGACAATCGGACAAATCGAAACTGTGCATTGGCCAGCTCCCATTCCTTCGCACTTGACTATCATCCCCGATTATATTATTATATATATTGCATAATTATTATTTTGCAAAGGAGGAGTCTGCTATGAAAAAATCACAATTACTTTCAATAATCAGCGCTACCGTTATGGCAGTTTCACTTCTGTCCGTACCGGCCATGGCTGAGGATGTGACCTTAAACGCCCTTTTTATGAAACAGGCCGGTTACAGTGAGGAGGACGTCACGGCCATGACGCAGGCCTTCACGGCTGAAACAGGCATCCAGGTCAATCCGACCTTTGTGGCTTATGAAGAGCTCGCTCCCAAGATCCTTACTTCGGCCCAGAGCGGCGGGTACGATGTGATCCTGGGCGACTGCATCTGGCCGGCACAGTTTGCAAAGGCCGGGCTGGTACTGGATGTGACGGACCGCGTAAATGAGCTGGAGCTGGATGACATCTATCAGGGTGCCCTTGACGCCACGAGGTATGAGGGCAGCTATTATGGCATGCCCTGGCTGAACGATGTCAAATACATGTTTGTAAATAAGGAGCTCCTCGCCCAGGCAGGGATCGAGGAGGTTCCGACCACATGGGATGAGCTGATCGCCGATGCGCAGGCCTGCAAGGATCAGGGGATCTGTGAATATCCGATCGTGGGCTGCTATGCCCAGGCCGAATGTCTGGTCTGCGACTATACCTGCATCGCGGGTTCCTTCGGCGGCGCTTTTGTCGATGAAAACAACAACCCGACTCTGAACAGCCCGGAGAATGTGCAGGCGCTGGAGTTCATGGCCAAAACCCTGGAGGACGGTCTCTGCAATCCTAAAAGCCTGGAGATGATCGAGGACGATGTCCTTTCCACCTTTGCCTCCGGCAGCGCTGTGTTCGCCATCAACTGGACC
>JAFWDX010000448.1 GCA_017515945.1 Blautia sp.
CCCAGAGGTCCGTATAGATCCGGATAATATCCTCCCTGGTCGGCACTCTCGGATTGGAAGGCGTGCATGCATCCTGCAGGGCATTATCCGCCATTTTTTCCAGTGACCTGAAATACACATCCGGTGCGATGGTCCCCATCTCCTGGATCGACAGCGGGATATTCATTTCCTTGAGCATGAACTGGATCCAGTTCACCAGAGACCTCACGGACATCACCTTGTTATAGTTGCTCAGTCCCAGCAGATTCGCTATATTCGAGTACCGCTTCACCGCAGGGAGATACTCCTTCTGGCTCCGGCTGTGCTTGTTGATATTTGCGTTATATTCGATCACATGGGGCAGCAGCATGGCATTCGCCCTGCCGTGAGGAATATGAAAATGTGCGCCCAGCTGATGAGCCATGGAGTGAGTGATCCCCAGTCCGGCCGTATTGAAGGACAGACCTGCCAGGCAGGACGCCACATGCATTTTCTGACGGGCATGCATATCGTTCCCGTCCAGATAAGCCCTGAGCAGAAAAACTCCGCAGATCTCGATCGCTTTCTCCGCCAGTGCGGCCGAAAACTCATTATGGCCCTCGCTGACATAGGATTCGATGGCATGGGTCAGCACATCCATGCCCGTATCCGCCGTGACCGACGGCGGAACCGAGCGCACCAGCTCCGCGTCGAGGATCGCTTCATCCGCGGTCAGGCTATCGGAGACAAGCGGATACTTCACCTGCGCCGCGGTGTCGTTGACCACGGCAAAGCTGGTCACCTCAGATCCTGTTCCGCTGGTGGTAGGCACAGCGATCAGCCCTACCTTCCCGTAGTTGTCGAGCCTGAGGGCAAATTCACGGATCGCCTTGGAGGAATCTATGGCAGATCCGCCTCCGACGGCCACGATGGCATCCGGACGATAGGACAGAAATTTTTTTACGCCTGCGGCGATCTTGTCCACCGGCGCATCCGGCACCACATCTGTAAACAGATCAAACTCTTTGCCGCCACGCCTGAGCGGATCCGTGATCAGCTCCAGCATATCACCGGCGGCGATAAATGGATCCGTGATGATCAGGATCCGATGGTATGGAATATCCTTCAGGCGATCCAGCGCGTGATCCCCGAAATGGATCGCCGTTCTCATCTCAAAAGTTTTCATCTCGCGTTTCACTCCTTCCGGTACACGATCGTAAATTCTATATCCTGATTATAATTGCCGAAATCCCGGCCGAAAATCGTCAGTCCCCCTACATGCGCGGCTGTATCCGGCACGGCCAGACGGAACCGGATCGGTGTAAACGGGGTAAGCTCCAGCTGGCCGATCGTCACATCCGAAATCTTTATGCCATCCATGAAGGTCCCTGTATCCCTTACGGACAGGGTTTTTAAAAGTCCGTACTGATTCCAGCTCGAAAACCACCAGCCCGGCGTAAACACGCCGGGACGGTCTCCAAAATCTCCGGGACTGGTCCATACCCCCAGGAGCTTATCGTTAATATAAAAATGAATATCAGACGGCCAGTCCGAATTGCTCCCCGGTGCCTCGGAGCTGAGCTCCGCAGAGACGGAAAAGCTCTCAATACGGCTGCCGGAGGGGATCACCGAGGGAACGAGATACTCCACATATCCCCTGCTGAACCAGAGGATATCGGCCTCAAACCGCTTCTGATGCGTAAAATAACGCGGATCGTCCACATCGCCGAGGATGGAGGAAGCCGTCGAAAGCCCGCACGTCGGATACACCTCACAGGAGGAATACTGTCCCACGCGCAGATGGGAATGCCAGGAGTCCTGGTCCGGATTTGGTCTGGAAAAGACAAACAGGATCTTTTCAAGGTGCGGCTCACACATTTTCATATTCCCATGCGCATCCGGATCCTGATTGATCCGGATCAGCCCGCAGGACTCGAGCTTTTTCACATGAGGCGTCAGCGCGCCGGGCGTCAGGCCCAGATGGGTGGTCAGCTCATTCATGCTCATCCGCCCATGCGCGAGCAACAGCTCCAGGATCTCTATGCGCACTTCCGAGGCCAGCGCCCGGAAAACCTCCAGCTCTTCCTTATAATCATTAATATATCTCATGCCGACAGCTGCCTTTCTCAGTCTGTGCGTACAGACTGTATACATGCAGGATAAGCGGAGCGATGCTGATAAAAATGCAGCTGTTCAGGTGCCGCCTGAACAATTAGTAACTGTTCAGTCAGCACCTCGCATTTACTGCGAGGTGCGTAAGATCAAAGTTGAACAGCCAAGGCCAGGCGCACTTTCAATGCGACGACAGGAGCCTGCGCCTGGCCTC
>JAFWDX010000449.1 GCA_017515945.1 Blautia sp.
ACCTGTCCCCCTGACTCATTTATGGAACCTGGCCCTCGACTCGCTCAAAAAAGTGTATCATAGCAAAAAATCAAAGTCAAAGAAAACACAGAGGGCAGGCTGTTTTTAATCTCATTGACAGAAATTTATAAAAAGTATATACTGTAAATGCTCGAAAAGATATGCGTATATATTAAAAAGAACCTATGTTTGCCCACCACGCATGAATTTACAGACAGTTAAGAAGGAGGAAGAGTCATGGATACACAGTTCAGCCTTGATCAGGCAAAGGAAGTACTTGACAATGGGATCGCGCAGGCACAGGAGATGATCACTGATCCGTCGAAGATCCAGGATCTGCTGGGACAGATCGAGGCGAAGGTTAAGGAGCTTCCCGCAGTTGCGGGGTCTGCCTGGGGAAATGTGCCGGTCATGATCTCCATGATCAAAAGTTATATTACAAAGGACTATGCGGAGGTATCTCCGAAGGTCGTGGCACTGCTGGTCAGCGCGTTTATTTACCTGGTCAAAAAGAATGACCTGATCAAGGATTCGGTTCCGCTGCTGGGACATGTGGATGACCTGGCTGTGATCACACTGGCGCTTAAGCTTTGCGAGCCGGAGCTGGCTGCCTATGCGCAGTGGCAGGAGCAGCATAAGCAGGGCTGAAATGAGTCAGGGGGACAGGTTCCTTGACTCGCACATATGTGTGAGTCAAGGAACCTGTCCCCCTGACTCATTTATTTGGAAGGCCATCCCCCATTTAACACAATTCCATGCTATAATAGCCTGGGAAATAGAGAGGGTAACTATTCAGTCAGCACCTCGCATTTACTGCGACACCGCAGGCGTGCCTTGGCAGGTGCGTGGAACAAAAGCTCAACAGTCAAGGCCAGGCGCACTTTCAATGCGACGAGAGAGGAATGATCATGAGCAATATTCTTCAGACAGTCAAAGACAATATCGCGCGGGTGATGGTTGGCCGGGAGGCGGTGACAGACTTGATCCTGGCCTCTTTTCTCGCCGGGGGGCATGTCCTGCTGGAGGACATGCCGGGCACTGGCAAGACCATGCTGGCCCGTTCGCTGGCGAGGTGCCTGGACTGCCGGTTCGGCAGGATCCAGTTCACGCCGGATCTGCTGCCCTCGGATGTGACGGGCATCAGTTATTATGACCAGCAGCAAGGGCGTTTCGTGTTCCGCGAGGGGCCGGTCTTTACGAATATCCTGCTGGCGGATGAGATCAACCGGGCGACGCCCAGGACGCAGTCGGCTCTGCTGGAGAGCATGGCGGAGGGGCAGGTGACGGTGGACGGGGAGACCCGCCGGCTGGAGGAGCCTTTTTTTGTCATCGCCACGCAGAACCCGGTGGAGACGTATGGCTGCTTTCCGCTGCCGGAGGCGCAGCTGGACCGTTTCCTGATGAAGGTACATATGGGGCCGCTTTCTGCCGGTGAGGAAAAAGCCATGTTGGACAGGTTTATCACGGAGGAGCCGCTTGAGAAGCTCAGTCCTGTGCTGGATCAGGAGCAGGTGA
Organism: Blautia sp.; assembly: GCA_017515945.1. GTDB lineage: Bacteria > Bacillota > Clostridia > Lachnospirales > Lachnospiraceae > Blautia_A. Next base: position 1,516 of record JAFWDX010000449.1, read on the forward strand.
GGGAGCTGCGCAGACAATGCAGGCAGATCCGCGTCCATGACGATCTGCGTGCGTATATCGTCGCGCTGGCGCAGGGCACCCGCAGAACAGGCCCGGGTGGGCTGAATGAAGGAGTGAGCCCCAGAGGTACACTTGCCCTGCTCCGAGCTGCACAGGGATATGCCATGACAGCGGGCAGGGATTTTGTCACGCCTGAGGACATAGGGGCGGTGGCAGTGCCTGTCATGGCCCATCGCTGCATATCGCAGGACGGCACACCTCTGGCGAGGGAAAAGGAAATCCGCGCCCTTCTGACCCGCATACCGGTTCCGACAGAGAACTGGTAAATTGTTCCGGCGATAAGGAGCCATTGCATGCTCCGACTTGAGCGAGAGCGAGTTGCCCTGATATTACAGATTTGAAGGCTTTTTATGTTTATATATCTTATATTTGTACCTGTGCTGCTGGTCCTGTGGCATTACGTCTACCGCAGACTCTGGCCGCGCGGGCTTACTGCCCGGATGACCTTCAGTGCCGGCCCGGTATGCGCCGGAGAGGAGGCGGAGGTGACTGAAGTCATCGCCAATCGCAAAAAGCTCCCGATCCCGGAGTTGGAGGTAGGCTTCCGGATCGAAAAGGGAGTGGAGTTTCCCGGCTCCGACAATATCGTCACCAGCGACTATGTGTACAAGAGGGATATTTTTTCCCTGCGGCCGATGGAGGAGGTCACGCGGCGGTATGCGCTTTCATGCGTGAAACGCGGCAGATATCATATCAGCCAGATTTCGGTAAAAGCCTGGTCAGTCTTTCATGATGTGGAGTATGAAATAGAATCCGTCGGAGAGGATGAACTCCTGGTGTATGCCGGCCGGAC
>JAFWDX010000450.1 GCA_017515945.1 Blautia sp.
CGCACATACGTGTGAGTCAAGGAACCTGTCCCCCTGACTCATTCGGAACCTGTCCCCTGACTTAAGGAACCTGTCCCTGACTTAAGGAACCTGTCCCCCCTGCCTCATTTCACTCCTGCACCGGTTCCGCCGGTATAAACACCCTGCTTTCCGCAGCGTTCTTATGATCCTTCGCCGCGGCCAGTGCCTGTGCTTCTTTGCAGAATTCCATCTGGGAATTGATCAGAGTCTTTCCGCGTTTGTCCTGCTTCTCATATGACCCGTCAGGCTGCAGAAGGTGGGCCTTGACGTTATCCGTAAACTCGAGGTCCAGGATGTGGAGCAGTTCCTGGCGGATATCTTCATCCTCCACGGGGAAGACGATCTCGACACGGCGGTCGAGGTTGCGGGGCATCCAGTCGGCGCTGCCCATGTAGATCTCGTCGTTTCCGGCGTTGCAGAAGTCAAAGATCCGGCTGTGCTCCAGGAAGTTGCCTACGATAGAGCGCACATGGATATTTTCGCTGACACCGGGGATGCCGGTTTTGAGGCAGCAGATACCGCGTACCAGGAGGTTGATCTCCACACCGCAGGAGGATGCATAGTAGAGGGCGGACATGATGTCCGGATCGCACAGAGAATTCATTTTGGCGGTGATCCGGGCGGGGAGTCCGTCCTGCGCGTTCTTTGCTTCCCGTTCGATCAGTTCCACAAAGCGGTCCTTCATCCACAGCGGAGCCACGATCAGTTTGTTCCAGCGTTTGGGCTCGGAGTAGCCTGACAGCATGTTGAATACAGCCGTGGCATCCTCGCCGAAGCGTTCGTCGCAGGTAAAGATCCCGCAGTCGGTATAGAGCTTGGCTGTGGAGTCATTATAGTTGCCGGTGGCCAGATGGACATAACGGCGGATCCCGGTCTCCTCACGACGGACCACCAGAGTAATCTTGCTGTGGGTCTTGAGGCCGACCAGACCATAGATGACGTGACAGCCGGCTTTCTCCAGCATCTTTGCCCAGACGATGTTGTGTTCCTCGTCAAAACGGGCCTTCAGTTCGACCAGCACGGAAACCTGCTTGCCGTTCTCTGCTGCCTGGGCGAGAGCCGCGATGATCGGTGAATTGCCGCTGACACGATAAAGTGTCTGCTTGATCGCCAGCACATCCGGATCCTTGGCTGCGGCGCGGACAAAGTTTACGACCGGATCAAAGCTCATATAGGGATGATGCAGGAACACGTCCTTTTTGCGGATCACGGAGAAGATGTCATCCTCTCCGACAAAAGCAGGTACCGGAGCCGGCGTATACCTGGGCTCCTTATACTGGTCAAAGCCATCCAGTCCATAGACCTTCATAAGCATGGTCAGATCGATCGGTCCGTTGATGTGGAAGATATCCTCTTCCTTCACGGAAAACTCTTTTTTGAGGATATGCAGCAGTCTCTCATCAGCCTTGTCCTGGATCTCCAGGCGGATCACTTCACCCCACTGCCGCTTCTTGAGCTGCTTCTGGATCTCTTCCAGCAGATCCTGAGCCTCCTCTTCCTCTATGGTCAGATCCGCGTTGCGCATGATCCGATAGGGATGCGCGCACACGACGTTATTGCCCATAAAGAGTTTGCCGATGTTGCGCTCGATCACCTCTTCCAGCAGGACGACCGTCGTATCCCCCTCCTTGACGGAAGGAACCACGATCAGCCTGGGAAGGACAGAGGGAACCTGTACCGTCGCGAACTCCAGAGCTTCTTTGTTTTTCTTTTTATCCTTCTTGGAAATCAGAGCTCCGATATTGAGGGTTTTGTTGCGGATCAGCGGGAACGGCCTGGAGGAGTCCATGGCCATCGGCGTCAGGACGGGGTAAACATTGTCCTCAAAATACCGGTCCACAAAAGCCGCCTGAGCCTCGTTCAGATCCTCATGGTTTTCCACGAAATGCAGGCCTGTTTTTTCCAGCGCCGGCAGAATGGAACGCCTGACCGTATTGTACTGGGATGCCACCATCTCATGGGTCCGCTCGCTGATCTGTTTCAACTGTTCCCTGGGAGTCAGGCCCGCCAGATCCGGCTTCTCATACCCCGCGTGGACCTGATCCTTGAGGGAAGCCACACGGACCATATAAAACTCATCAAGATTGGACGAAGTAATGCTGAGGAACTTCAGTCTTTCAAACAACGGAAGCGATTTGTCCTTGGCTTCACTGAGCACTCTCTCATCAAACCGGATCCAGCTCAGTTCCCGGTTTACAAAATATTCCGGTTTTTCAAAATCCTTATGATTCATTTCCAGATGCTCCTTTAACAGAAAATGAAATATTATGCCGTGGTATATCCTTTATTTGTAACTGTTCAGTCACAAGCTCCTTCATAGTTACCCTTTATTTCCGCTTTCTCCTGAGAACCAGACGGATCCCGAAGACATCCTCAAAGAATTTTACTTTGTCTGACAGCAGACCGAGCTCCAGGGAGATATCCTCGTCCGAATCCACGACCACCTGCAGTTCCCTGTCCTTAAGCACAGCCTTAAGCCCCTTGACCTTTTGATAATGGCTGCGGTCCATGGCATTGGCCAGGCGGAGGATGGCCGCCAGCTTCGCGATCAGGAGCGATCTGCCCTGGTCGACGCCCAGATTGCCTTCAAAGACTCTGGAAAAGATGAACGGCGTATTATTATACCGGACCACATCTGCTATGATATGCCTTTCCGCCGTGGAGAGGCCGATGATCTCGGTAGACATGATGATATGGTAGGAGCATTCCGCCACATCGGAAATACTGATATACTTACCGCAGTCATGGAGCTGTACCGCGATCCGCAGCAGCAGCCGCTCACGCTGGCCCAGTCCGTGGACCTTTTTCATTCCGTCAAAGATGGCCAGAGCCAGAGCCGTGGTGCCCTGGATATGGTTTTTGCCGCTGGAGTACCGCTTGGCGATGTTGCGGGAAGCCACAAGGATATCATTTTCAAAGTCGTGGGCGCTCTTGATCAGCTTGTTCTTTTCCGCATAGTCATACGTCATGCCGTCCATCAGTGAGACACCGGGTGCCCACAGGGACTCCGCATTAAAGATCCCGATGAAGGAGCGGATGATCACCATCGTCGGCACGATCATGGATGCCATCTCCGGGTCGATATCCATCTCCCTGGCCAGAACCGTTTCCGGCTTGCCCACAGTTTCCTCATAGCGGTGCATGAACTCTTGACGTGTGATGATCTGATCCGTCAGGTCATTCTTAAAAATCGTGTCCGTGAGGAAATCCCCCATCAGGATCACGTTCTGGATCTCCCTGTCCTTGAGATAAAGCCTCTGGAAGGTGTCCAGATCATTGCGGATAAACTGCTCGATCAGCTCATCATAGTGGCGGGTCGTCTTTTCCAGTTCACGCAGGCGTTCCCTGATCCTCATGCTGCCCATTTTAAGGTTCTGGGTCAGCACCAGCGCATCTTTGTCAAAGAGCGAAACCTGCAGACTGCCGCCACCCACATCCAGTATGGCGGTTCCCTTCTGGATCATCTTTTTAAATCCGCTCTCGATGGCCGCAATGGACTTATATCCCAGGAAATGCTGCTCCGCATTGCTTAATATGTCAATATGTACACCGGTGCGGACGAAAATCTGCTCCGCGATCACGGTCGGATTTTTCAGTTCACGGAACACACTCGTCGAGCAGGCCCTGTACTCCGTCACACCGAATTCCTTCATGATCCGTTTGAAATCCTCCAGGATCTCACAGATCTTGTCCACTGTCTCCATGGACAGCATCCCGACGGAATAGCTCTCGGCGCCAAGCTCGATCCGATAGCGGACGTCATTGACCTCTCTGTACTGGGTCTTTTTGGCCAGCTCAAAGATCTTCATACTGATCTCATAGGAGCCGACATCGATCGCCGCAAAAGTTGTCAGTGCCATTTCTCCCTCCTCTATACCCGCGGGAACAGTTTTGATTATTTTCCCGTGGTATATGCGGAGCCTCTGAATACGCGGCCTACCACGTATTCAGAAGCTCCGGCATCATTTTTGATACAATGTAATTGTTCAGTCAGCACCTCGCATTTACTGCGACACCGCAGGCGTGCCTTGGCAGGTGCGTAAGACAAAAGTTGAACAGCCAAGGGCAGGCGCACTTCCAATGCGACGAAAGGAGCCTGCGCCTCCCAAGGGACACCTTCGGTGTGGCCTCGTAACTGTGAAGGAGCCTGTGACTGAACAGTTACGATTCAATAATTACCGAGAATCCTGATCATATTGGCCTCCTGACGGATCCCGCGCAGCGCATTGATCACCGCACTGTCCTTCAGATTGCCTTCAAAATCCACAAAGAACCGATATTCCCAGGTCCTGCCGGGGATCGGACGGGACTCGATCCGCGTCATGTTCAGCCCATTGTAGATGATATGCGAGAGCATATTGTAAAGCGAGCCGGTGGTATGAGCCAGTTCAAAACAGATGCTGACTCTCTCCGCCGTCGGCGTATGTACTCTCCGTCCGCTGACAATGATAAATCTGGTGGCATTGGCTGCGTTCGGGCAGATGCCGGTGCACAGCACGTCCAGTCCGTACAGCAGACCCGCCTGACGGCTGGCGATCGCCGCCACATGTCTGTCGCCGGCTTCGCTGACCTTTTTGGCCGCACCGGCCGTATTGGCTTCTCTTTCAAGCTCCCATTCCGGATGCGCCTCCAGGAATTCCCTGCACTGGGCAAGTCCCTGAGGATGAGACACGACCGTCCGGATATCTTTGAGTGAAGTACCGGGAAGGCCCAGCAGCACATGTTCTACCCGGATCACCTGCTCACCGGCTATGGCCAGATCATACTCCATCAGCAGATCATATATATCCGCCACGATGCCGGCCGTACTGTTCTCAATAGGAAGGACGGCATAATCTGCCCTTCCCTCCTTTACCTCCTCCATGGCATCGTGCCAGGTCTTTACATGGCAGCTCGTGATGTCGCTGCCGAAATAAGCCTGCATGGCCGCCTGAGAGTACGATCCCTCCATACCCTGGAAAACCACCCGGGAACCGGTAAGCGAGAGAGCCGGCACGACCTCAAATCCGTCCTCATTCCCGATCCCCTGATCTGTCAGCAGCTGATACTGTCGTTTCCGGCTGATCGACATGATCTGGGTGATCAGTTCTTTGACCCCCATCTTGTTGAAAGGAGTGGACGCCTTGTCCATAACCGACCGGATCTTCTGCATCTCACGCTCCGGGTCGAGTACCTGCATGCCGGTTTCGATCTTGTACCGGGCTACCGCTTCGCTTACCTTCATCCGCTCTTCAAAGAGTTCTACCAGCTGCGTATCGATCCGGTCGATCTCATCACGGTACTTTAAAAGTTGATCCATATAAAACTCAGCCCTTCAGTCTGGATACCAGTGCCCAGATCGCATCGACGGAATTGAAATTGGTCGGAAGGATATCTCCAGGTCCGATCTTGATATCAAAAGCGTCGTTGAGCTCACCGATGATGGAAAGGACATCAAAGGATGTGAGGACCTTGTTGTCGATCAGGCCTTTCTCATTCTCGAAATCGACATCGGGGCATACGTCGTTTAATACTTCTAAAAGTTCTTCCATTATTATGTACTCCTTTTTATGTTTATACTCGAGCATCTTAATATACGGCACTCCATACAGGAGGCATCCCTCTTGGGCGGTATTAATGCGCTCTGCATATGCTGTGACGGCTCGATCACCTTCCGGTGAACATTTCCCACGAGCATATGAATTCATGTTAAATCATAGCATAAACCGCCGGTATTCGCAAGGATGAGTCACGGGGACAGGTTCCTTGACTCATCAGTCAAGGAACCTGTCC
>JAFWDX010000451.1 GCA_017515945.1 Blautia sp.
GCACGGTAATGTGATACTTGCCGGGAGCTACATCATAGTGAATGTGGCCCTCTTCATCCGCGGTTTCCATCATGCAGGATTCATCGGAGCAGAGATTCATCACGGCGCCGGGAACCGGATCGCCATTCTGGTCAACGACCTCAAAGTCATAGCCGCTGGCGCTCTCTTCTTCGCCGCCTTCCTCGTCTTCCTCGTCGAAGGAATACTTGTTGCAGAGCTCATAGCCGCCTTCGTAATCGTCAGCCGTCACAGTCTCAAGCACGTCTGTCAGGACCGTATTACCCTCGACAAATGCGTAGTCCTGGAAGAATACCAGGTTGCCGGAGGCATCCAGCACGATCGTGCAGGGGAAGCCTTCAAACGGCAGGGCAGAAGAAATCGCTCCGCCCTCGTCCCTGGCCACCGGGAACATGATGCCCTGCTCCTCTTTTACAGTGGCGATCTCCTCAAATGTGTCGTTGCTGTCCGGATTCAGTCCGATGAAGGAAGCCTTTCCCGCAAACTGCTCCATCAGCTCGTTCAGATACGGCATCTCCGCCATGCACCAGGGGCACTGATTCTCATAGAAATTGATGACGACCGCTTTGTTGTCGGCCAGCGCCTCTGAAAGGTTGTAGGTCTCACCGTCTGTCGTTTCCACGGTAAAATCCTGGAAGGGCTCACCCATGGGTACCATCTCTTCTGCGAATGTCGGAGCCGCCAGAGCCATGGCAGCTGTCAGAGCCAGAACAACTATACTTTTCTTCATGATTAAAATCTCCTCTCCATATTTATACAATTGCTTGTTTTCGTTCACTATAATATGCCTGATTCAGTTATTTTCAACAATAATTAAACGAAACAAGGATTATTTATTTATCGTATTCTCATGTTTTAATTGTGCATCTCATCTGCACAATATCTTATACGGACTCCCATCACGGTATCCACACCAAATTTTCCAATTCGAATTTTCCGAATTTTCTGCTATTTTTCAGTCGAGAACCAATTCGCAGTTATGGTTCCACACCGAAAGCGCCGCAGTATGCCGGAACGTCAGCATTCGCGGAGCTCCAGATACTCTGACGCTTTGAATATACTGCGCCGGCAATTATCCCTTTTCATATGACAGTACCCGTTTGGCAGCTGTGCCGTCACGGAAAATCCAGGTTCACTCCACGCCTTCCAGATGAACGATCACGGGAGTACGGTCAAGTGCCGGTATGATCCTCTCTGTAAGGTCTTTTGTCCGGAAACGGATCGAACTCGTATTTTCACAGGGATGACAGCCGAACATTTCCTCCTTCAGGACATCCTCGTCGATCACCAGGTTTACCATGTGCTCCTTATCATTCATCAGGCCAAGTACGGAGACACTTCCCGGATGAATATCAAGGAATTTTTCCATGTACTGCTCCTCGGCGAAGGAGAGGCGGCTGATTCCCATCTGTTTGGAAAGCTCTTTCGTTTTGAACACCTTATCCCCCGGCATGATCAGAAGATAAAATCTGGTCTTCTGTCTGTTGCACAAAAACAGATTTTTGCAGATGTGGACATTGAGGACCGCATCCACATCCGCGCAGACTTCCATGCTTGTCGCCGGACGATCGGGATGATCCGTGCGGTCAAAATCGATACCGAGGCCGTCCAGAAATCTATATGCGCGGGCTTCTCTTTCGCTTCTGCCGGACAGATCAGCGGGTGATCCATGATATAATTCCATCTTAATATCCTTTCCTGGGTGTTATGGGGGCTGACTCATGACTTATGCAGCCTGGCGCGGATCTCCTCTGACAATCCGGCAGTAAAATTATCCATCAAAATCCGCAGAAGGGCGGAAACAGTCTTGCGTGTACGCGGTTCCACTGTTTCAAGGCGCTGAAGAACAGCCGTCACATGATGAAGGTCCAGCTCCTTCAGCTCAGTGAGTGTTTTGCATCCGGAAGCCTCGAGCACGCCGAAAAAATCGTTGATAAAATTGATCCGCTTGTCCGCTTCCAGAGAATCCACCCACTCATTGAGAGATGCGTCAAAAAAGGCTGCCGTTTCTGAAATCGCCTCAAGCTTTACAAAATCAGGGCCAAGGATCTGCCAGGTCATGGCATCATGCGCCATGATAGTCCTCTCAGAGCTCCGGACTACGACCGGCATCCGATGATGATGCATCAGCATTCCGATGATACTGAACCCGGGTACGTAAAACTTTACCCTGTCTTTGATGGCCTCAAAACGGGAGGTCTGCAATGCCTTCCTGCTGAATCCGGGACCATCCATATCATATATTTGTGTGATCGCTTTCTGAATATCATCACGGCAGTATGCTGCGGCGTACTCGGCGAGGTTTCCTCCCTTGGAGTGTCCCCCGAGATAAATCTTCGGGCAGGGACTTCCCGCGGACACCGTATCCAGCAATACTTGCTCTGTATAGGAAACAGCCAGGATCTGCGCCTCGACTCTCCCTACACTGAGCCTGAAATCCTCTTTCCATCCCACGATCGTATCATCCGTACCTCTGAATGACAGGAAAATACTCCCGTCCGGCAATGTCAGCCTGACGGCTGCAAACTGTACGTCTTTCTCTGTATCCGTGACGTCCTGATAACAGGACAGCCGGATGTCTTTGTATCGTAAAGTCGAAGCGGCTTTTTTCAAAAGGGAAGGCATATTACGGATAAAAGAGATATCCGAGGCCAGTTCTTTTAGCGAATGTAACGCAAAAAATCTCTCCGAGGCCTGCTCCAGGGTAACCTCCGCGGAATCATCCTCTGAGACGATTCCCTGATAATTAATGTAGGAAAGGCAGGACAGGATCAGTGCGTCCGCCTCTCCCATCGGAGTCGTGGAGAACGGCAGATCCCCTCTCCAGTCAAGGTAATCTAACATATTTGCCATTTTAGTATCCTCTGTATGAGTCAGAGGGACAGGCTCCCTGACTCATCCGTGCATCGCGGTCTCGCTTCCCGGGTCCGCGCTTTGCTTTGGTCGTTTCTGAGAAATGCCTGCCGGGCATCAGAACCGGTTGTTTGAAGCACCTCCACAGGGCGCTTCGGTGTGCCTCTGGCAGACCGCAGCTCACAATCCACCAGTGTCATTTATCAAACATTTTCTCATACTGATCGAGGTATGCACCAGCTATCGGCTCGCCGACCAAAGTCCCGTTTTCATCCACGAAATAACTTGTCGGCCAGCTGTTCTGCGGCAGCAGATCCGACAACCCTTCAAACGCTGCGAGATTCATATAAGTTACTCCCTTGTCCTCCAGTATTTCTTTAGCCCTGGCAAGCTTTTCATCATCATAAGCATCAGTGACGATTCCGATAATCTGACAGTTTTTTTCTGAGAGTTCCTTATTCAGTTTTTCAAGGTCCGGCAGTTCTGCTTTACACGGTGTACACCATGTCGCCCACAGATTTATCATTGTAAGGGTGTGCCCGGAGAACAGATCTTCTGATCTTACGGGATTTCCATCGAGGTCTTCTGCGTCAAAACGGATCGTTTTTCCTTCTCCGGGCAGATCTGCCGGAGGAGTGTCCAATTCTACGCCGCCGATCAGAGATATGTTATCTTTGACCAGGCGCTCCGTATTTTCAAGAAGAGCGATATATTCTTCAAAATATTCGTCGTTATATCCCGGAAAAAGCCCTTCGTTCTTCAGGCTCTCCGGATCCTCCGTCACAAGTATATAAGTAAAATCCTCGCAGGTTCCGAGCTCGGAATAATGTTGTGATAAAACCGCTTCTGTTTGCGCCGCGATCTCCTCATCGGTCAACACAAATTCATCCTGGTCAGCTGTTTCAGTATCAGTTTCCGGGAGGAGATACTCGATCAGTTCATTGACTCCCCTGCCGTCGTTGATGCCGTATACGTGGAAAAGGTCATGATGGTACATCTGGTCAATTATTTCCATTGCTTTTTCTATATCTCCCTCATTCTCAGCTTCAGCTTCTTCCTCATAAAGCCGGATGAGTCTGTCTTCGCTCATCGGATAATACTGGGCGACCATCTGGACGATGCCTCTCGACAGCTCGTAGTCATCTCCAAAATCCATATAATCTATGGTTACTTTTACGTTCCTGTATTCCTCAGGAATCGCAAATTCTGCCCCGCACTGCTCTCCAGTAAAGACTTTCTGCTGGTACAGACTGGTTTCGCTGTCAGAAGCGGCTACTTTGACAGCGGAGAGCATAAGACAGATTTCTATTGCCAATATACTCCTTTTTTTCATGCCTTTTTCCCTCCTTTCAATTTTATACTCACGCAACCAAACAAACGGAAAGCGAGCATGTTTATAAGTTCAGTGCAGTTTATCTGTAACGATCCGGACCGTTCCTGTCGCTCTCTCGAGACAGGTGGCTTTTACGAGATAGCTCCCGGCAGGCACCGTACCTGATTCCGCATCTGTTCTGACGAAATTGCCCACCATGATGGCTTCTTCATCCATTTCAGGTATTTTATCAATGGTCTGCTCTTCAGCTTCCGGGAGTATTTCTACTCTCACCGATCCCTTTGCCAGGTCAGTGCTGATCGAGAGCTGTTCTCCTTCTTCGACTTCAATGGAGCCGAACATAACGGAAGCGTCTTTTTCAGCTTTTTCTGCCGTGATCGTAACCGCCTTTCCGGTATTCTCTGTTACTTCAAATACAGACTTGCCGCATGATGTAAGCATACCTGCCATCAATGCAATTGTAACGATAAAGGTAGTGGTTCTGATTTTTCTCATTTTGTGTATTCCCTTTCATTTCAGGTTTACTAATTGTGAAAAGCTGTCTGTGATCTGTCCATTTATGACTTTTACAGCAGCAATTTCAGTTATCTCATGAGCTGTTGATTTTCAGGCAGAACATTTTCTACTTATTCCGACAAGCAGATCTGAGCCACAAATTCAGTTAATATTACCACAATGGTGTTGTCCCGGCAATAATGAGTCAAGGGGGCCCGGTTCACCAAGGAACCGGCCCCCCCTGACTCATCTCATTTTACTGTCTTTTAACTCTCAGTGCGATCACGCCTGCAGCTGCTGCCATCACAGAAAGCATCATGAGCATCAGCCAGAGCCCTGTCTGCGCCTCATCCGCCGTATTTACCACTTTTGCATACTGTACGGAAGCGTCACTGCTCTGCGCCTCATTAGCTACGGTGCTCACACTTTCCTGTGCAAGCGGCTTTGCTTCTTCATACTTCACCGGTGTTCCCGGATACGTCTGTTCCTCCGGACAGGACTGCTCCTCCGGATCCCAGCACTTGCCCGGCCACCAGTGTTCTTCAGGACAGGTGGGTCCGTCCGGATCTGTTTCTTCGGGCTTTTCCGGTTTCACATCTTCCGGATTTTCCGGATCTTCCGGATCTTCTTCAGCCGGTTTATCGTCCACGATCTTTTCCCAGATTGCTTTAAAAATATGGTCTCCGAGAACCTTGAGCAGCCCCCCTGCTTTTTTACCGGATTCTTCCCAGTATGCGAAAGTATATCCTTCTCTGGAGGGAGTCGGGAGCGTGATATCTGTTCCTCCGTCGTATATTTCGCGGACATTGTCACTGGCACCGTTCAGAGTGCCGCCATCCAGGGCAAAGGTGACATAAAAACGTTTCAGAAGATCAAAATAATACGAAGCTCCGGAGTCCAGTGTATAGACGCCGTCTTTGGCATCAACCGCAGATATGACAAGTGTGGCCGAATCCACGGGACGGATCGCAAAATCCTTCCAGCTGTAATTCGCATCACTGGTCTCTACTCTCACTTCGTCTCCCTTTTCCACGGAGTATTCCGAAACCTTCACGTTGATCGTGGTATCTTCGCTGATCTCAAAATCGATCTTGTAGGTGTCATCGACCGGCAGGCGAAGCCAGTTGCCCTCATCAGAAGTGGTCATGCCGATCCATTTGTTCGTCCTGGACACCAGCTCACCGTTTTTGAATACGGCCACCACATTTCCGGCGCTGTCTTTGACGGTACCTGTCACGTCCACACCATCGGGCTGCTCCACAAAGATCCGCCGATAGCCCGTTGCCTGGGCATTGTCCGCCTTTTGAACGTCCTCATAATTCGGATCCTCTGCCCTCAGCCAGGAAAGGATCACTTCATTATAATGGGGCGTCATAAAGCTTTTCGCGTTGGCAAGAGTCGTAGCCAGATGAGCGAACTGCTGACTGAGCTGGCCGAATCCGAACTCCTCTGTCTGGGCGGGATCCACCAGCAGGATATGACCCAGCACCTTTACCATGGCCAAAGAATCCGCTTCACTGGTCAGCTGGGCCTTCTTCTCATCGTCGATCGATTTGACCGGAGCCAGGCCGGCTTCCATCGCCTTACTGTAAAATCTCGCCGCAAGAGCCCAGCTTTTCTCCAGCAGATCCTTGGCGCGCGCGATCTTCTGATCCGCCTCAACTGCCATATCAGCTGCCAGCCCTTCCTTCAGTTTTTCAAATCCTTCTATTTGCGCTTCATCGAGCTGGACTCTCGTCTTATAGTCATTGATGGTCGCTTCCAGATCGCTCATAACCTCATTCATATGCGCGAGGACCTTCTCATCATATGTCTCCATATAAGCTTCCAGCACGACGGAGATGTACATGGTTCCGATCGTCGGGAACAGAAAATCGCTGCCTTTCACGCCCTGGAATAGGGTTCCCAGTTCTCCGGAGCCTCCATAGACATACCCGAAGAAATGCTGCATCGGCTCCTGATACTGCTCCACATAGGTTTCTCTGTCTCCGAACACCTCATTCATGGTGCCTTCGAGAAGCCTCATATAATCCGCCTGAGTCATGCCGCTCAGATAGTTGTTTTCGGATGCCGGAACAAATTCCAGCTTTTTCTCTGAGACCAGCTTATTGAAGTCAAGGACCTTGCTCTCAAAGTTGTCAGGATCGCTTCTTGAGAATAACTGGTACACCGCCTCGCTGGTCATCCGCAGGAAGGAAAGCATCTTTTCCTTCAGCTCCGGATCGGTATATTCTCTGGTATCTCCGTAACGCGTGAATCCCATGGCCTCCGGCACGAAGGTACCGACGACGTCGTCCGGCTCGCTGAGATTATGGATATAGGCGTATATGCCCTGATTCTTTTCCTCGAGGTCAGCCTGTGTACTGTCAGCCGTTCTCGGAGTGCCGAATGTATAGCAGTACAGATTATCCGGAGTCAGCGTGACTGCATCGCCGAGAGCCGCTGCCGTATCATTCAGCAGATGGGCGCCCACCACGTTGATCACGCCCGCGCCGCGGCTTCCGCCTGCGGTCCAGACCTTGATATCCCCTGAGATCCCATATTTCTCAACATATTCCTTTGCAAAAGAAAGGACGATATCACTGGCATGAGTAAAGCCTTCATGATCGCCGGATGTACCTACCGCAAAATTGCCGCCCCACTCCGTCTTGTAGCCGGCGCTGCGCGGCGCAATGACCAGCAGCGTATAGGTCTTTCCATTATCCGTGATCTTTTTATGAGCGCAGGCCACACCCATGGTATCGAGCGTCGGCTCTGACTTATAATCTTCGTTGGCTTCAAAATCCGTAAACCCGTTGTCCTCCAGGAATGCCTGCAGGTTCCTGCTCTTTTCCGGAAAATCCGCACGGGTACTGGCGATAGAAGCATTTACCAGTGAGAGCGACATCGTCGCCAGCTCCGCATTATACTCCAGAGAACTTCCCTTCAGGAGTTCATCATCGTATATATATGTATCCGTGATGTCGGCGTTATCCTCCTTGGAGCGATAGTAATAAACGCCTCTGTTTTCGGAGTTTGATCCCGCCGCGGCATCGCTGTCAGCGACAGCCTCCTGATCCAGCGATCCGGTCATGAAAACAACTCCCGGCACAGAGCTGGCAGGGATTTCCTCCATGGCCATCGCTTCCGCGGATGCTTCAGCCGACTCTTCGGATCCGGATGCAGCTTCTGCCTCAGACGGGGCATACACATCCTGCTCCGGCGCTGACGCTTCTGCAATCTCAGATGAAGCATCCCCTGACTGTGCAGGCTCTGTTTCTGTCTCTTCAGAAGAGGCAGACGTCTCATCTGATCCTTCCGATCCGGCCACAGCCGATTCCTGCTCCGGCGCAGCTTCCTCCTCCGTAGCAACATACTCTGCCGACGCATACTCATATGGATCCGCCTCCGGATCATACCCATATGCTTCCTGCTCCGGCGCAGCCTCCTCCGACGCATACATATACGTCTCCGTATCCAGTACAGCCTCCTCCGGCGCATACCCATACGTCTCAGAAACTTCTTCCTCCTGCGGCACATACCCGGTCTCCTGAGATACGGAAACCTCTTCCGAGAACACAGCCGCAGCGGTACCCGGCAGAATAAGCGCCGCGCTTACCCCCACTGCCAACATTTTCACCATCAGATTCTTTTGCCTGAACATACCCTCCATCACTCCTGTCGTTTATTCACTTGCAGAATCGGATAAATAAAACCCGGCCCCATGCACTTCATTAAGCGAGACCGCCATCCGATTCCCTACACTGATTCTTAAATATCATAACATAATTGAACCCCGGGACACAAGAGGAGCCTGACCCCATAAAATGCGGCGTCCGTCCTCACAAAAATGAGTCACGGGACCTGTCCCCCTGACTCACGCCGAAAAAATCTGGTACATTCCCCCTATCCATGATACAATAATCCACTGACAGAACATTCCAAACGCAATCATATGGGAGGAATAACAGATGTATCTAATTAAAGAAATAAGCGAGGCAAACTGCCCCGAGCTGCCTTTTTCCCCGGACATTTTTCATCAGGCCCATGCCATGAAAGCAGACCGCGTCCATGTAAAAGGAGACGGCTTCGCCTTTGACCTTGAAAAAGTAAACAATCTGGACTATAACCCGATCTACTTCCGTGACAGATGGAAAAACCAGAATGCCTTTATGCCGTATGAAGACTATGATGAAAATGCCGAATCCAGCCTGTTCCTGCCATTCTTAAGGATGTTTTCACGGATCTTCATCTCCGAGGTGAATGAGTATTCGGTCGTTCTGACAGGCCTGATCATGAAGTACACCGATGCCGTGATCTCGTTCACGGATGACAGGATCCGATGGTTCTATGATCAGAGTGAGAGACTTCGCGTGGTGGATTCATTCCCACAGGCCGACAAAAAGACCCTCACGATCAAGGGACTTGATCAGGACCTTATATTTGACAGAACCTTTCATACTTTAGGGCCTGTCGGGGCATTTCACAATGTATTTTTCCTGCAGGGCCATGGCGTGAAGAATCTGAAAGACTTTAAGTATGCAGATATCGTTCTCGATGAAGGTGCCGGGATCGGCAGTGTGCTCAATACACTCAGCAAATGCTCCACAGCCCTGGGAGAGCTCGGACAGGGACTGGTCAGCCTTAAACAGAACCTGGGGCAATTCAATACGGCCATTCTCGATAAATATTTCTCATTTGATCTGAAGCAGAATGATGCCACCAAGAAAAACACCGTGTTCTTCCGTGAAATCGCGGCACTTAAATCCACAGCCTTCATTTATCTCACAGAGCCGAAGGTGGACCTGCGTGTCGTGAAAAAAAGCTTTCTGGATGAACTGAACCTGTACTGCGACGCGGTTCTCGGCGGAAAAAGGGTTCTGGGCGTGTTGATCCGGGGAACCGATTATATCAATCTGTTCAAGACCGGGATCAGGCAGATGAGCACCCCGCAGGACATGGCGCCCATGATCGACGAGTGGATGGAAAAATACGACTACGAAAAGGTCTTTCTGGCAACAGAGGATAAGGATATCCTTGAATGGATGCGGAAACGCTACCCCGGAAAGCTGCTGGCCGTATCACAGGAACGCCACAGTGTGGAAGACCTGAAGGGAGGCATGCTGCTGGCCGATCTGGACAGGGAAAGGGATGAAGATCATGACGATGTCCTGGAGGAAAACATTGTCAATTACTTTTACGCCCTGTACATGCTCTCGCGCTGCAAGGCATTTATATGCTCCGGATATTGTAATGGCTATGACCTGGTCATGAACTTCAATGACAATAAATTTGAACGGGTAAAACTGTTTCAGAAAGGAGAGGCATAAATGAAACGTTTTCTTGAAGCTGTCGAGAGGACAGTGACGGAGCATCCCGGTATGCTTGCCGTCGCGCTGAATCAAAAAGATGAGACAATGACCTACGGCGAGCTCTGGAAAGCTTCCGGAAAAATCTATCGTTTCCTTTCGGAACAGGGCATAGGAAAAGAAGATTTCGTACAGATCATGCTGCCGAGAGGCCCCTGGCCCATCGCGGCCATGCTGGGCGTCATGCGCGCCGGCGCTGCTTTTACGATCGTTGAGGACATTTATCCGATACAGAGGATCGAATATATTTATCAGGACTGCGGCTGCAGGCTCAGGATCGACAGGGACAAATACCAGGAGATCATGGACACGGTCAGCGCAAAAGAAGGCTACATCGTCGCGGATCCACATGACGCCTGCTATGCCATCTATACATCCGGCTCCACCGGCAATCCCAAGGGGGTCCTGCACGAATACGGAAAGATCAGGCAATGTCTGGACGGAATCCCGGTCAAGGCTATCCTGGCACAGTCCGGTGTCAGACCGGAGGAATTTGCCGCGACGCTGATCGTACCGTTAAGCTTCGTCGTCACGATCATGGA
>JAFWDX010000452.1 GCA_017515945.1 Blautia sp.
GAATGAAAAACCATGAAAGAATTCGGGAAGTTATCCTCGTAGTTTAGAATGCATGTTTACAAAGAAAAAGAAACGGGGGTGTGCCTGAAAATCAGACACACCCCGTTCCCCTTATCTTTTAAAATAATGGTACAAGGAACCTGAACCCGTGACTCATCTCAATAGTCCAGATAGGCCCCCTTCATCGGCGAAGCCGCATGTTCCGCAAAGAGCCTCAGCGCCCCTCTGGTATACTTCATGGGCTTGGGCTGCCACTTCTCACGGCGCTCCGCCAGGATCGCATCCATCTCCTCCGGAGTTTTTCTCTCTCCCTTCACGCCTACGATCTCAAGAACCCTCTCCTTCACATCCAGATGGATGAGGTCTCCCTCTTCCACCAATGCAATGGGTCCGCCGCTCTGGGCCTCGGGACTGCAATGTCCGATCACAGGCCCTGTGGAAGCACCTGAGAATCGGCCATCCGTGATCAGGGCGATGGTCCGGCCCAGTTCTTTGTCTGAGGAAATAGCCTCTGAGGTATAGAACATCTCCGGCATACCGGAGGCCTTAGGCCCTTCATAGCGGATAAAGACGGCATCTCCCGGGTTTACCCTGTGGTGCAGAACCGCGTCGATGCACTCTTCTTCACTGTCGAAGGGGCGGGCATTGAGAACGGCGCTGAACATCTCCTTCGGGCAGGCCGTATGCTTGATGACCGCGCCTTCGGGGGCCAGGTTGCCCTTGAGGATGGCGATGGAGCCATCCGTGCCGATCGCTTTGTCGAAGGGACGGATGATATCTTCTTTGGTGACATGGATCCCGCAGCGTTCATTGGCTTTATCCAGCCAGGCCTGGCATCTCTCATAAAATCCGTTTTTCTTAAGGTCCTCGAGGTTTTCACCAAGGGTCTTTCCCGTAACCGTCATCACATCGAGATGCAGCACGCTTTTGATCTCCTCCATGATGGCGGGAACGCCGCCAGCATAATAGAAAAACTCCGCAGGCCATTTGCCGGCAGGCCTCACATCCAGCAGATAATGGGCACCTCTGTGCAATCTGTCAAAGGTATCTCCCGTGATCTCGATCCCATACTCATGGGCGATCGCCGGAATGTGCATCAGAGCATTGGTTGATCCGGAAATCGCGGCATGGACCATGATTGCGTTCTCAAAGCTCTTTTCCGTCACGATATCGGAGGGTCTCATGTTCTCCATCCTGGCCAGTCTGACAGCCTGACGTCCGGCCTCCCTGGCATATTCGATCAGGTCAGGGCTGGTGGCGGGGAGCAAGGCACTGCCAGGCAGGGAAAGGCCCAGGGCCTCCGCCATGATCTGCATCGTGGAAGCCGTCCCGATAAAGGAGCAGGCACCGCAGCTGGGGCAGGCATTGAACTTCGCCCAGTTGTACTTATCCTCGTCAATCTCTCCTCTCTCATACTGGGCCGCATACATGCCCAGCTGTTCAAGGGTGAGCAGATCCGGACCTGCGGCCATCGTTCCTCCGGTCACCACGACAGCGGGGATGTTTACCCGGGCCAGACCGATCAGGTTGCCGGGCATGCCCTTGTCGCAGCTGGCGATATATACGCCGGCATCATAGGGAGTCGCATTCGCCTGGATCTCGATCATGTTGGCGATCATCTCCCGGCTGCACAGGGAATAGTTGATACCATCGTTGCCCTGGCTCTCGCCATCGCACATGTCTGTCGTATAATAACGCGCGCCGTGGCCGCCTTCTTCACGAACACCCTCTCTCGCCGCTTCCACAAGCCTGTCCAGATGTCCGGAACCAGGATGGGAATCACCAAAGGTGCTCTCAATGAAAACCTGGATCTTGCCCAGATCCTCAGGCTTCCATCCCGTACCGATGCGCAGAGGATCCAGCTCCGGCGCGTTGGCCCGGAACTGCTGGCTGGGCATGTCTTTTAATTCTCTCATATGTAAGCCTTTCTCCTGTGATTTCAGGTTCAGTCGTCACACTTCCATAATCCTACAGCCGGAGTACCGACATAGTAAATCTCCTCGCCGTCCGGGAGCGTATTCCAGCCCTCCTTGAGGCTTGCCGGGTCATAGCGCTTTGTGATCTCATCGTAATCTGCCCAACGGTATCCTACGCTCTCGATCTCCTCTTTCGACATAAGCTCTGGCTTAGTGGCATAGGTGATCGTGAACCTGCCCTCACTGGAGCCCTGCATGAGATGGGCTGCGGCCATGAGTCTCCCTTCAAAGACACCCTGACGATACAGCTCCAGAATGTGCTCCGTGCCGGTATAGCCGTAGGTCCTGGTCATCTTGTCCATCTCCTCATTCTCGCCGAAAGCCCGTACACCGGGTGCCAGCACGAGAAGCTCGCCTCCGTCCTCTATGATCATCCGTGTACGATAGACCCCTTTATTACCCACCCAGGTAGTCTTGAGTTCTGTAGGCTCAAGGTATGTGACGACCTTTTTCGCCCTTTTTTCCACGTGAACGATGTTCAGCTCCTGTGAAAGGGCGGCCGCGTATTCAAAGGGCTTCCTGCTCTCGCCGATAAAAAGTCCGCGCAGAGTCACATCGTCCCCATCGTTTGTGGTGACGGTCTGCAGATAGACCATGGGGATCTTTCCGTCCACAAAATGCTGCTGGGCATAATCGTACAGCTTCCTTGCGGGACTGTCGGTCACGCCGAGGGCTTTTTCCATCCCGCAGATCGCGCTGAGCATGTGGGACTTGTTGATCATCTCCCGGCCGCCTGTTCCGACGAAAATGTTTTTGGAATAGTTGGCCATCCCGACCACCTCGTGGGGCACGACCTGGCCTACAGAAAAGATCACATCGTATCCGCCATCCACCAGCAGATGATTGACCTCCACGTCGATCTGCTCCGGAAAAAGGCCGCCGCTGATCTCGGCACAGACCTCGGCCGGAACATAACCCAGGCGTACCGTATCTGTCTGCCAGTGATGAACAAGGATCCGTTCACGGGGTACCACGTCCCCAAAGAATCTGTCCAGTTCCTCTTCGCTCATCGGCATATGGGTCCCGAGAGCAGGCATCACATCCGTATGGATCCCGTCCCCGAATCTTTCCTCCAGTTTACGGTAGATGATCCGGGTGATGGGTCCCGCATAGGAATAGCACCTGGTATAATCCGGCGGAATGATCAGTACCCTGCGCAGTACAGGAAACTGGTCCAGCATCCGGTCGATCATATCCTCAAGCTCCGTCCGGGAGATCCCTGTCTGCTCCCGGGAGAGATACAGCTCTTTCATCATCATCTCAGACTCCTACGTTCACGACTACCTTAAGGTAATTCCCGGGATTTTTTTCAATGTCGATAATGGTCTCAGGTGCTTCCTCCATGGAAATGGTCTTTGTGAGGATCCTGCGGATGTCTACTTTGCCGGACATGATAAGCTCTATAGCCTCTTCAAACTCACCGGCGCTGGTCCGGGCGCCACGGATATCGACCTCTTTTTTAGTGATCATGTCGGTGGGAAGCGACGTCTCCTTTTTTGGCCACCCTGTAAAGGTAATGCGGCCGGCATTACTCACGACATCCAGCGTCTGACGAATGCAGACATTCGCACCGGTACACTCCATGACAAGCTGCGCCATCTCGCCGCCGGTGATCTGTGTGATCCGCTCGATGGTATCCTCCTTGCCGGAGTTGATGATATATTCGACACCTACGCTCTTTGCAAAATCCAGTCTCTCCTGTACCAGGTCGATAATGATCGCATGAGCGCCATAAGCCTCAGCCGTCATGGCTGCCAGAACGCCGATGGTCCCGGCCCCGTAGATCGCCACATATTCTCCTGCCTTGAGGCCGCCTCTGTGGATACCATGCAGGGAGATCGTCAGTGGCTCAGCCATCGCGGCAAGGGTCCAGTCCATATCATCGGGCATTTTGACAAGCATGTCCGCCGGATGGCAGAAGTACTCAGCCATGCCTCCGTCCACATGGACACCCAGCACATGCAGATCCGTGCAGCAGTTGGTCCGGCCGATCCTGCAGGGATAGCAGCTGCCGCAGTAGAGATAAGGATCGACGATGACACGGTCGCCCTTTTTGAATCCCTTTGGATTGTGCTGCTCATCGATCTCCTCGATCACACCGGCCAGCTCATGACCGATCACTCTGGGATAAGAGACAAGCCCGTTTGTCCCCCTGAAGGCACCGATATCACTGCCGCAGATCCCGGCTGTCATGATCCGGATGAGAGCCTGGCCCTCACCACAGACCGGCTTGTCCTGCTCTACACATGCCACATCCCAGGGTTTCTCATATTTGATCGCTTTCAATGCTTTGTCCTCCGTATTTTCCGCTTCATCATTTAAAAGATCTCTGATCCGCCTCTGACAGCATGGGGAACCAGGGGAGCTGCTGCCGGCGATTTGGATCTGTTTCCTGATTACAATTCCAGTATATCATCATACGTCATACCTTTCAACA
>JAFWDX010000453.1 GCA_017515945.1 Blautia sp.
GCTCTAAATACGTGGAAGCAAAGCATTCCATGTATTTAGACCTTCTGTTATATCTGTGAAGGAACTTGTGACTGAACAGTTACCTGCACTCAATTATTTATAGTAATCAAAATCAAAGCCATACATGCGTACGGTATTGCCCTCCTGTATACCGGCTTCCTCCAGAGCGTCCAAAATACCCGCCTCACGGAGAAAACGCTGGAAAAAGGCAAAGCCCTTCTCGGAGTCCAGATTTGTATACCCCAGCATTTTTTCTATTTTGGGTCCTTCTGTGACAAAGATGTCGGGGTTCTCCGGAAGTCTTTCGACAGTAAAAGGCAGGTTCTCGTAGATCAGTGCCTCCTCCGGGAAATACTCCTGGGCAAAAGTGACGGGCTCTTTGGGAAGTCCGGCAAGCATGCTGCCGATCCTTAGAAGCAGAGGGCGGATCCCCTCTCCCGAAACCGCACTGATGGGAAACACCGGAATGCCTTGAGGTTCAAAGGTTTCCCTGAGGATCTCCATGACCGCCTCCTGATCCTCCGGCATCAGGCAGTCCATCTTGTTGGCCGCGATGACCTGGGGCAGCTCAAGGAGTGCCGGATCATATGCCTTCAGCTCCTGGCGGATCTTTTCGATGTCGTCAAGAGGATCCCGTCCCTCCGTAGATGCCGCATCCACGATATGCAAAAGGATGCGGGTGCGTTCAATATGGCGCAGGAACTCATGCCCCAGTCCGACACCTTCACTGGCTCCTTCGATCAGGCCCGGGATATCCGCGATCACAAAGCCACCGTTCTCCGTATCCACGACGCCCAGATTGGGACTCAATGTCGTGAAATGATAATTGGCGATCTTTGGCCTTGCATTGGTCACTCTGGAAAGAAAAGTTGACTTTCCCACGTTCGGAAAACCAACGAGTCCGACATCCGCGATCAGCTTGAGTTCAAGCCGGATATCCAGTTCTCTGGCCGGCTGTCCGGCCTGGGCGTACTTTGGAACCTGCATGGTTGCAGTGGCATAATGCATATTGCCTTTGCCGCCGTGGCCTCCCTTGAGGATGATCTGCCGGCGGTTTTCGCCTGACATGTCCGCGATCACTTTGCCGCTCTGAGCCTCAAGGATCACAGTGCCTTCGGGCACCTTGAGCACCAGGTCCGCGCCGTCACTGCCATGGCAGCGCTTTTTCCCGCCCTGCTCTCCGTCCTCCGCCTTATACTTACGACGGTGACGGTACTCACCGAGGGTGTTCAGCCCCTCGTCAACTTCAAATATGATATCGCCGCCCCGTCCTCCGTCTCCGCCGTCGGGGCCTCCGTTCGGTACATACAGTTCTCTGCGGAAACTTACGTGGCCGTCTCCGCCTTTTCCTGAACGGACAATGATACGGGCCCTGTCTGCAAACATATATTTGTCCTCCTCTTATACGAAGTATATACGGACATACTGTTGTCGGATGACTATTTTGTACCTCATCGGCTTCGCCTCTGAGACAAAATATGTCTCCCTGGAAATATGATGGGGCATATTATCCGCGAGTATAAACTCAAAAAGGCTTCAAACCATTTCGGATGATTTGAAGCCTTTTCTGCACTTTTCGTTATTCTGCTGCAGTCTCTACCGGAACAACACTGACCTGCTTTTTGTCGCGGCCTTTTCTGGTAAAGCGTACAACACCATCGGTCAGGGCAAACAGGGTATAATCCTTGCCGCATCCGACGTTTTCACCGGGATGGATCCTGGTGCCGCGCTGGCGGTAAATGATATTACCGGCCTTTGCAAACTGTCCGTCCGCTCTCTTTGCGCCAAGACGCTTGGACTCGGAGTCACGACCGTTCTTTGTGGAGCCGACGCCCTTTTTGTGTGCGAAAAGCTGAAGGTTCATTTTCATCATGTCATGTCACCTCCC
Organism: Blautia sp.; assembly: GCA_017515945.1. Taxonomy (GTDB): domain Bacteria; phylum Bacillota; class Clostridia; order Lachnospirales; family Lachnospiraceae; genus Blautia_A. The sequence continues at coordinate 1,889 of JAFWDX010000453.1, forward strand.
TGACATCTACTTTCAAGTACTCACTGCCGTAACTCTCTTCGATCCCTGTCAGACCAAGCACAAGCGAATCCATGAGCAGTCTGGCTTCATCAGACTGTTCCGGGGGAAAACGCAGGTCGACAAATCCGTCGTGCTCTTTCACTGTGATCCGATCACTCGTGAAGGCCTCAAGACTGTTGACCGTACTGACCGTCAATGCCGAAACTGCGGCACATATGATATCGTACCCCTCATCGGCATATCCCGCATGCCCTTCTGACCGGAAGGAGATGTACCGTCCGGCAGCTTTTTTAACTGTCACTGCGATCATAGTCAGCAGCTCTTTTTTCAGGCGTTGATCGCTTCGATCTTCACCTTGGTGTACTGCTGTCTGTGGCCGTTTTTCTTGTGATAGCCAGTCTTCGGTTTGTACTTGTAAACGATGACCTTTTTGGCTTTGCCGTTCTCGATGACGGAAGCGGAAACAGTCGCGTTTTTGACGTCTTCTCCGACCTTGAGTCCGTCATTGCTGACAGCCAGTACCTGGTCAAAGGTAACGGTCTCGCCGGCCTCAACGCCGAGCTTTTCAACAAAGATCACATCACCCTCAGAAACCTTGTACTGTTTGCCACCTGTGGCAATGATTGCGTACATAATGTGGCACCTCCTATAATTACTCGCCAGATACGGTGGCTCCGGATGTGGCCGGTTGCACTTTTACCTCTCTGTGCGGCATACCCGGTAATAATATCAGGAAAACTCGAATGCGTCAAGGTTTTTAAAAAAAATAATTACGTAAAGTGCTGTTGTGTAACCGAAAGTGTTGTTGTATAACCGGACGCCGGGCTGGGTAATGCTCTGCCTGCCGTGAACGGTATCGAAGCCCGGCTGAATGAGTCACGGGGACAGGTTCCTTGACTCATTTGAACCATGAGTCACGGGGACAGGTTCCCTGACTCATTTGAAGCACGTTTGAATCAGGTCATGAACAGTCAGGTCATCCAGGCAACATTCCTCATCCGGAGCTGCTTCTTCAATCTGGTCTGCTCCTACCCATTATGCGATAGATCGCCTCCATATTTAAGGAAGCACGCACACTTTCTGCCAGAATATCAAACTGTTCTGCCAGAAAGTGTTCATGTGACCGTGGCCGGAAGTCGGATACGGGAAGTCCTTTGCGATTCAGGAGCCAGCGGGCGATGGACTCTGTGAGTTCGCCTGTATCAAATAATCCGTGAAGGTAGGTACCGATTATATTTCCACAGACGGTACCATCCGTGTGGTTGTCCACATAAGCAGAGGTCTGGTATTCCATGCGGTTGTCCACATAAGCAGGGGGCTGGTCTCCCATATGGTTGTCCACATAAGCAGGGGGCTGGTCTTCCATACGGTTGTTCACATAAGCAGGGGGCTGGTCTTCCATATGGCTGTCCACATAAGCAGGGGGCTGGTCTTCCATACGATTGTTCACATAAACAGAGGTCTTGCCACCTATACGGCTGTCTACATAAGCAAAGGGCTGTCCGCCTGTGCGGCTGGTCAGGCCCATATGGATCTCGTATGCTTCCAGGGAGGAGCCGGCAAAGGGACCTTCTTTAATTATGGCTTTCACACGGGTCCGGGTTTTTTGGGGGCTGAAGGTGGTCTCGCAGGGAAGGAGCTCCATCCCCCGCAGCTCACCTCCGTGCTCTGTATGATAAGGATCCTTCAGGCAGCGGCCGAGCATCTGATATCCACCGCAGATGCCCAGGATGGGGGTACCTGAGGACGCCAGTTTTTTGATCGAGGCTTCGAGTCCGTTCTGCCGCATCCACAGAAGATCGTCCATGGTATTCTTGCTGCCTGGCAGAATGATCAGATCCGGCGAGAGGAGCTGATCGGGGCGGGTCACATAGCGGACGCCAAGGGAGGGATGCTGTTCCAGAGGGTCGAAGTCGGTAAAGTTGGAGATCCGAGGGAAGCGGATCACAGCGATATCGATTTCCCTGTGGGGATGAGAGGCCTGCAGGCGTTCTGAGAGGGAATCCTCGTCGTCGATCCGGACGTTTATGTATGGAACCACACCCAGGACGGGGATGCCGGTCTTTTCCTCCAGCATGGACAGTCCGGGTTTGAGGATTTCCGGATCGCCCCGGAATTTATTGATGATCAGACCGCCGATCCGCGTCTTTTCATGGTCCTCCAGCAGGGCGACAGTGCCGTAAAGCTGGGCAAAGACACCGCCACGGTCGATGTCTCCGGCCAGAAGCACAGGGGCGTCGACCATTTCCGCCAGTCCCATGTTGACGATATCATTTTCCTTCAGATTGATCTCCGCCGGTGAGCCGGCTCCTTCGATAACGATTACGTCAAACTCCGACGAAAGACTTTCGTAAGCCGAAAGTATTTCGGGGATCAGGCTTTTCTTCATCCGAAAATAATCCCGCGCATTGTAATTGCCTCGTACGCGGCCACCCACAATGAGCTGGCTGGACATATCGCCGGTCGGCTTTAACAGGATCGGATTCATCCTCGCATCCGGTTCGATACCGGCTGCCTGTGCCTGTATGGCCTGGGCACGGCCGATCTCCGCGCCGTCCAAAGTGATGGCGCTGTTCAGCGCCATGTTCTGGCTCTTGAAGGGGGCCGCGCGCAGGCCGTCCTGTCTGAAGATGCGGCACAGAGCCGCCGTCAGCAGGCTTTTGCCGGCTCCGGACATGGTACCCTGGATCATGATGCGCAGCGCCATGATCACTCTCCTGTTTCCTGAATACAGTTTTCACCGCCATAGCCGTCTTCTATTGCTCCGGGGTGTTTCTGTATTGGGCTTGATGTTTCCTGAATGCAGTATTCGCCGCCATAACCATCCCAGAGGGAGCCGTCTGTCCGGACAGAAACATCCCTGAGAGACAGTCCATGGATGCCTCTTGCGTAAACGCCATAGATCGGACTTTCCAGACGACCGTCACCGTCGCAGGGGCGCAGATCATAGCCCTCGAGCGGCCATTTTGACATCTTTTTCAGGTTCAGCTCCACTCCATCCAGTACGACATCCTCGATCGGATTCTCTTCCATTCCGCAGATAAAGACGCCGTTTTCTCCGGTACAGTGGACATCCCGGATCCGGACGTCCCGGATCTTACCCACGCCGAGTCCCTGATGGCGTTCCAGCGCGGTGATGGCGATGGCTTCTCCCCTGCCCCAGTAAGACGGAGCAAAACGGCGGGTCTCGATGATCAGCCCGCGGATCCGGACATTTTCGATATTCCCGTGATCCCGCAGCTGCAGTGAAACGCCGCGGTGCGTCCCTGTGATCACACAGTTTTCGATCAGGATATTCCGGAAATCGCTTTCGCTCTCCGTTCCGAATTTGATGGCCGCACTGGTGGATTTGAGGGTACATCCACTGATGATCACGTTTTCTGTGGGACCATACGCCCGGTATGCGCCGGAGGTCTTGAGCACGATGCTGTCGTCCGCTGTTTCGATATGGCAGCCTGTGATGCGCACGTTTCTGCAGTGGTCCGGATCAATGCCGTCACAGTTGGCCATCTTGAGATTGTTGAGGATCCGGATCCCGTCGACGAGTACGTCTTCACAGCCGACCATGTGCAGAGTCCAGAAGCCGGAGCGGGTAAGCGTAACATTTTTGACGGTGAGATGACGGATATTTTCAAGAAAGATCAGCGGTGTCCGGGGATACCATGCGCCATCGATAAAGTATTGGCCCTGGTCCCCATAATAGATCTCCTCCGACCCGTCGATGGTGCCATAGCCAGTGATCCGGACATTTTCGGCACCGGCCGCAAAGATAAAGAAATTGGCTGGCTTGCCCGCATATTCACAGTTCACATATGACGGCACGTTCCGCGTGGTATCCAGATCGGCAAAGCGGGCATAGTCCTCCAGGTTATCGCTCCCCTTCAGCACGGCCCCGCTCTCGA
>JAFWDX010000454.1 GCA_017515945.1 Blautia sp.
CAAAAGCTCAATAGCCAAGGCCAGGCGCACTTTCAATGCGACGAAAGGAGCCTGCGCCTGGCCTCGTAACTGTGAAGGAGCTTGTGACTGAACAGTTACAAGTTAGTTTGCGACAGGTCCCAGCGTCTTACTGAAAACTGATGAGCAGCAGAAGCGCTCCTGCCAGGAAATTATACATGGCAAAGATGCGGAGCCTGACCTGCTGCGTAAGCCTGAGCAGGATCTTGCACATCACACAGCCCGTCAGGAAAGCCACAAAGGCTCCGGCCGCATACATCCGCATAAGAGGCGGTGTAAGATTCGGACTGGATACCGTTGTGATCTCCAGTGCGAACGCGCCCAGTATCGCTGGCACACTCATGAGGCAGGCATACTTTACGACAAACCTGTGGCTCAATCCTCCGAGCAGACCGGCACAGATCGCCATACCTGCACGTGATATGCCCGGAAAAACGGAGAGCCCCTGACAGATCCCCATCCAGACAGCGTTGTCCGGATTTGCGTCGTGTACCATCCGGCGCTCCTGGCTCAGTCCCAGATCCGTTACCAGCAGTACGACACCGGTGATCAGCATACAGGCTCCGGGCATAAAGCGTGATACGGCAGCTATCGTGACGAGCCTGCGGGCACAGTATCCGATCGCCGCAGTCGGCACAGAGGAAAAAATGAGCAGCACCGTGAGCCGCCTCCATGTACCGTCCGCCAGTTTTGTATATGGGAGATCCCTCTCCTGGCTGCGCCTGTTATGCAGATATATATGCAGATTTCCGATCAGGTCGATGATCAGGCCAAGCAGTTCCCGCATGATCTTCAGAAAATCCTTCCGGAACACGAAAAGAACGGCGATGGCACTGCCCAGATGCAGAATGCTCTCGAGCATGACACCGCTCATTCGTCCGATCCCCATTGATTTTTCCGCGATGATGAGATGGGCAAAACTGCTCACTGGCAGAAACTCCGTCAGCCCTTGAATGATTCCCAATAAAACAGCGTCCAAAACAGACATATATAATGATTCCTTATAATTAATATTTCCGCTGTGCAATCTGTCGTTTGTAACTGTTCAGTCACAAGCTCCTTCACAGTTACTGTCGTTTAATATAGCAATCTTTAAAAGAACCGTCAAGTCCGGGCCTGACGGTTCATTTCACCAAAAACTCCAAATAACAGGTTACTGGTCTTCCTTATCCTTCCGATTCTGAATGCCATACTGCAGCAGCGCATTGAACATATCCTCATCTGTCGGAGGCTTTTCCTCTTCCGTTTCAAAGGAAGACATTTCATCGAGCAGATCACCGAGCTTCGGTCGTATGCCCGGTGCGGTTTCAGCGGTCAGGAGAGGTTCCTGCTCCCGGTTTCTCCTTCTGAAGAAACGACGATTGTATTTATCCGGTCCAAGGACATTTTCTACCTCACGGTCCAGCGCGGCTTTATCCTCCTCAGAAAGGGCCGCGTCGGCCTGATCCGGCTCCGCCTGGGGCACGCCGGGCTCCTGTCTGGTGTAGTCTTTTGTATCCGTCTGGATGATCGTTTCCGGACCGGAGACGTCCCTCCTGGTTTCATCTGCCGCCTTGTCATTATCAGATCGGGGATCCTCATCCTGAACGGCCGCGTCATGATCGATCAGGGGCTCCTCTTTGGGCAGAACGGTCACGGATGTTTCTCCTGCCGGTATGAAGGCCTCACCCGTGCTGGCTGTATCGGATATGGGTGCCGGATCTGAAGCCTGTGCAGCATTCAGCTCCGCGGGAGGATTTTCCGGCGCTGCGGTCACCTCAGGCTGTTCCGTTCCGGCAAGCTGTGCCGCTGCGGACTCCTGGCCGTCATCTGCCGAAGCCTGTTTCCGGCTTTTTCTGCCGAATAGACCCAGACTCTTTTTGGGTTTTTGCGCACGATCCTGCCGGCTGCTGCGCTCTTTGCGCCGCTGTGAACGGGATGAGTCACGTCCGGGTCTTCCGGATTTTTTGCGTGTTTTTTCCTGAGACGCATCCTTATCTTTATCCTGCTCTGCATCCGGTTTTACCAGCAGGCTTTCCATCAGGTCATCCTTGCCCTGACCCTTCTCGGATCTTTCATCAAAGGCTGTGCTGACTTTGGCACGGCGGCCTTTTGCCTTACGCGACGATTGATTCTCTGCTGTGGCGGCATTCTGGCCGAACTGGCCGATGGCCTGTTCCTCGTTTACGATGGCTCCTACGATACGGATGCCGGATTTGTCCAGCTTTTCGATCGCTTCCCGGATCTCCTGCATGGACGCATAGTCATAACGGACCACAAATACAACATCGCTGGCGATCTGGTTCAGGCTCATTGTATCGGCCACCTGGCCGACCGGAGCCGCATCCATAATGACGTACTCATACTTTTCCTTAAGATTCTCGATCAGGTCCACGACCGTGCCGTCCAGCGGGATCGTGTGATGCTCCAGCACCACCGGCAGGAAATCAAGGTAACCGGTCAGTGTCGTAATGGCATCAACAACGGTGGCATCACCACGATAGAGCGCATTGAGAGACCTGCTGTAGTCCACTTTTTCGAGGAAGAGACCGCCCAGGCTCGGGTTTCTGGTATGAAAATCCACCAGCAGGACCTTGTGTTCCATATCTGAAAGCTGAATGGCGAGATTTGCCGCCGCTGTGGATTTTCCCTCCCCGGCCTGTGCCGAGGTGACATAAAAGCAGTGGTTCTTTTCCTTTATACCCAGACGGTTCCTCAGAATATAAGCAGCGGAGGAATAGTTATCCTCCACCTGGGATTCGGAGGTATCATCCGACTTGACCAGAAGGTTGGTCTTTTTGCGGAAGTAGATATCATCTCTCGGGATGACGCCCAGGGTCTCAAGGCCAAGCGAAGATTCGACGTCCTTCAGATCCAGCAGTGTAGGCCGCATGATCAGCTCAAGCACAGCGATGCCTACGCCCGCGATAAATCCAAGCGCCACCATGTATACCCATACAGAGGCATTCAGACTGCCACCCATCAGATATCTGGAGGTAGGCGAATCGATCATCACGACATTACCAAACCCCAGCGTGTCAAGTAGGACCCCTCTCGCTACTTCGAGGATCGCATTCATGATGGCGATCCCTTCGTCCGCGCTGCGCCAGGTGAGATTGAATTCCACAGCCAGTGTGTCGTTGTACTGTCCCATGGAAAGATTTGAGGAAATATCTCTGGTGGTGATGCCTACGAGCTCCAGATGATCGATCGCCGTTTTGAGCGTACGGTCGCTCCGGATCACATAGATACAGGTCTTGATCATTTCCTGGCTCAGCCGCATGTCATCCATGGCTGGGCTCTTTCGGTCCGTGACAGAAAAATTGCCTGCCGAGGACTGATCCAGTATCAGAAATGATCCTCTGATCGAGTAATTGCGGCTCATAGTACCCTGCAGGTAAGAAACACCGGACAACATGATCCCGAAGATCAGACCTATGAAGGTGAGCGTAGCGATCAGCTTCCACCTTTTTTTTACCGCATAGATCAGATCCCCGATCCGGATCTGAATACCGCCGTTTAACATTTGCCGTTACTCCGTTTTCTTATTCCTGCGTTTTCTGATAAACATGACCAGGAAATATACCGACCCTGCTGCAGCCGCGATAATGGTTGCACTCAGGCCGATCCCTTTCAGTGTCCATATCTGTATGTTGAGCTGCTGGATGTCTTTTTTGTTGCTTACCTTGATCTCATAGCGACGGGCCTGATTCCCGTCTTTGATGACATAGTACGTTCCTTCGTCGAGATTCGTGATGACCTCAGGCGTCCCGCTGGTCGTCCAGGTGCGGATCATCTGTCCGGTCGCAGTGTAGAGAGCCAGATTTACATCGGAAACCTGATTCCTGAGGATCCCGTCCGTTACACCGATGGAAACCCGCAGGATCCAGTTTGTCAGATCCAGTTCTGCCTGTGCTTCACCCTCGATCCTGCCTTCGGAATCCACAAAAAACTCGTAATCTCCGTCGTCCATATAATAGTCAGAAACGCTTGAGAGCTGGCGGATCCTGTAGGTCGTACTTTTATTCAGTTCATCCAGTATGATCTGACCTCTGTTGTCAGTCGTATAAGTCCTGGATTTGGCACTGCTGCCCGTGGAGGTGACCGTGAAAACGGCGCCTCTGATCTTTGTGGCCGGGAGGACCTCGTCAGAAAGTGTCAGCGTGATCTTTGTCCGCTCATTCTGCAGCTCGTGAATCGAGGGACCTGCCACACTCTTTTTCTCTACGGCAACGACAAGGCTGTCCTCATCCTGGATGGATGCATAATAATCGGGGATATGATCCTGTATCAGATGATAATTTCCAAGATAGACCTCATTGCTCTCCCCGTACCCTTCCTCATTGCATTCGATCTCTCCGGCCGCCTCTCCGGCTCTGTGCCGAAGTGTACCGTCAAGCGTGATCACGTCTTCATCTGCCACGACATTAAAGGTACCTCCCGGGACAGGATCCCCGCTCTCGGCATCAACCATCTGGACCCGTACGATATTGCGGGCCGGGTAGATCGGGATCCGTACGACGAACGGTTCAGGCCAGTCGTATTCATCATCGATCCAGAATGAGACGTCCTCTGCCAGGTCATATCCTTCAACTTCAGAAAGCTCATGGAAATAGTACCCATCCAGAGGTATTTTTTCAGGCAGGTAGAAAGTACCCGTCTGCGTGGTTACAAAATCACGGTAGGCGATCCTCTCCGGATAATAGGTGCTGAGGACCTGCATTTCTCCCTGAAGCGAGAACAGGCTGAAGGCAACGCCCTCGTTTTTGATGGTATTGCCGGTATCTCCGTCCACGAGCATGGCATAGACAGCTGCCCTGGGACCTTCCTCCCATTCCGGGAATTCTCCTTCTTCCTCTTCGTTGAAGTCAGCTATACCGCCTCCACCACCGCTGCCTCCTCTGACATAGCGTTCTGTAGTGGTCGTTGTGGTTGTCTCGTATTCCCTGCCGCGATCCCCGCCGTCGCCGGCCCGGCCGCTGTCCTTATCGTCTTCGTCCTCCTGGACAGTCGTCATCTCCGTCGCCCAGTCCGTAGTAAGCTCGGTGATCCCGCCGCCGGCCCACATGTCGACAAATTCCTGATCAGGGAGCTGCAGCAGAAAAAGCACCAGGAGGATGATCACCAGCAGGAGGATCAGCAGCAGGCCTGTCATCAGGTCGGAGGAGGACTGCCAGAAATTGATCTCTTCCTGATGAAATTTCTGTTTCCTTTTTCTCATTTCGGTTCATCTCCGGTCATCAGGACCTCAAACTCATGCAATGGGAGAGGCTTGGAAAAATGATAACCCTGCCCTTCCAGGCAGCCGCATTTCCGCAGCTGTGTGAGCTGCTCCATGTTTTCGATTCCTTCCGCGATCACCGGGATCTTGAGCTGACGGGCCTGGTCAAATACCATGTTCAGTGCATCGGCATTTTTTCTCTGCAGGAAATGGCGCAGGTCAAGCTTTAAGGCATCGGCAGTGATCGGATCCTGTGCATTCAGGGAAATGTAGTCGCCGTCAAAGCCATCCACGATCACGCGGAATCCGGCCTGACGCAGCGCATTCTCCGCTTCCATGGCTGCCCGGTGAGCTTCCAGATAGGCGTTTTTGGCAACGTCAAGCTCCAGACACATGGGCGGTATCCGGTACTTTTTCAGCATGTCCGTAAAGAACTCTACGATTTCGATCGCCATGATATCTGTTTTGGATACATTCAGGGAAATGGGGATCGGGCGATGTCCTGTATCGATCCATCTGCGGATCGTCGCACAGGCCTGTTCCCAGACATACTGGTCCAGCCTGGTGATGTAACCGTTCTTTTCCAGAACCGGCATGAAGATCGCAGGAGAAAGGATCCCCAGTCTGCTGTGATTCCACCGTACCAGGGCCTCAGCCCCGACCACTTTTCTGGTGGTGAGATTATACCGAGGCTGCAGATAGAAAATGAACTCACCTTCGCGCAGGCCGTTCATGATCTGCGGCATCAGGATCTGTTCGTTATTGTCATTTGCAGCGGCACCGGATGAACCTGAATTGGCCAGGGAATAGCCGGGATTTTTGGGGAGCCGGTCAAGACGTTCGATGATCTGCTGGATCTCCCTCCGTTCCCGGTATCTGCTCTGCTCCTCCACGGATGGAATGACAAACTTATGAAAATCCTCTATGAACATCCCCATCTGTCTGGCCATGATGTTCCAGGTGATCTTGTGCAGAATATTGAACAGGCTTGAAAAAATAACGCCTGCTATGGATGTATAGAAAGCGACCTCGATACCGGACAGAAGCATCTGTACGCTGGATATCGTCGCCTCTACCGAACTGAATCCGATCCCGCTGATACCCATGATCAGACCTATGAAGGTGCCCAGGATGCCCAGACCTGTCAGTGTGCCCGGGATCTGCAGCACCACATTCTGCCAGCTCTGCAGGCCCAGTATGTCTTCATTGATATAGTCTTCGATATCGCTCATGACCTGCCCGGACTCGCGCTGCTGACGCACCTTCTCCGTATATTCGCCAAAGAGCCGGTCCAGTACGGGCTGATGAAAAAATGAATCCATCTGGCGGATTGCGACCCAGGATGAACTGCTCTGTATGTCCAGGGTCCGGAGGATATTCTGATCTGCATATACCAGCCCGTTTGTATAAGATATGACAGGAAGGACTCCGAAAAAAATGCCAAGCCCCACAATTAGACATATCAGACCGGTCATGGCCAGAGAAAGGGTATCCGGCGAAAAAGCCGCGAGAATCGCGCCGCCCAGGGTGATTATGGCAATGGCAAGATAGCTCAGTCTTCTCATAAACATATGTCTCTCTTCCCAAAATATGTTACAAATATATAAAAATTCTAACACTTTACGGGAGGTAGTGCAAGACAGAAATTCAGAAATGAGACAAGGGGACAAGAGTCCCCGTGACTCTTGTCCCCTTGTTTCATTTTGTCTTGATAAATTCGTCGATGCCCCTGGCGCCGGCCTTGCCCGCGCCCATGGCCAGGATAACGGTCGCCGCGCCTGTCACGGCGTCTCCGCCGGCAAACACGCCTTCCTTTGATGTCTTGCCGAATTCCTCATCGGCCACGATGCATTTACGTCTGTTGGTGTCCAGGCCGATGGTAGTGGATGAGATCAGCGGATTGGGTGAGGTCCCGAGGGACATGATCACGGTATCTGCTTCGATCTCGAACTCGGATCCGGGGATCTCCACCGGTCTTCTCCGGCCGGATGCATCCGGCTCGCCGAGCTCCATGCGGATGCAGCGGATGCCTACGACCCAGTCCTTGTCGTCCGTAAGGATCTCGACGGGGTTACAGAGCAGGTCAAACTGCACGCCTTCTTCTTTGGCATGATGGACTTCCTCGGCACGAGCCGGAAGCTCGGCCTCGGAGCGGCGATAGACGATGTGCACGTCGGCGCCCAGACGCAGGGCTGTCCTGGCGGCGTCCATCGCGACATTGCCGCCGCCTACGACGACGACCTTTTTGCCGTGGGCGATGGGGGTGTCGTACTCATCGCGGTAGGCTTTCATCAGGTTGTTGCGGGTCAGGTATTCGTTGGCGGACATGACGCCGTTGGCCTGTTCGCCCGGTATGTGCATGAACATGGGCAGACCGGCACCGGAACCGATAAAGACGGCTTCAAAACCCTCTTCCTTCAGGAGCTCATCGATGGTGACGGACTTGCCGATGATCACATTGGTCTCGATCTTTACGCCGAGGGAACGGACATTTTCGATCTCCGCATCCACGACCCTGGACTTCGGCAGACGGAACTCCGGGATGCCGTAGCTGAGAACGCCGCCGGCTTTGTGCAGCGCTTCAAAGATGGTGACGTCATAGCCGAGTCTGGCCAGATCGCCGGCACAGGTCAGTCCTGCAGGGCCGGAACCGATCACAGCAACCTTGTGGCCATTCTTTTCGGCCGCAGGCACAGGCTTTATGCCGTTTTCCTTGGCCCAGTCCGCCACAAAGCGCTCGAGCTTGCCGATGGAGACGGGATCGCCCTTGACGCCCCGTACACACTTGCCCTCGCACTGGGTCTCCTGGGGACATACACGTCCACAGACGGCCGGCAGAGAGCTGGACTCGGAAATGATCTGATATGCTTTTTCAAAGTTTCCTTCTTTTACCTCGGAGATAAAGCCGGGGATATTGATGGAGACGGGACACCCCTCCACACAGCGGGGCTTTTTGCAGCCGAGGCACCGGACGGCCTCTTCCACGGCCTCCTCCCGGTTGTAGCCAAGACAGACTTCATCAAAATTAGTGGCACGGACCTTAGGATCCTGCTCCCGGACAGGGACTCTGGTTAAACCTGCATTTGCCATTATCTGTCACCTCCGCACTGACCGCAGCCGCCGTGATGGGTATCGCCCTCCTGGTACTCCAGGAGCTTGCGGCCTTCCTCTGTCTTGTACATCTGCATACGCTTCATCGCCAGGTCAAAATCAACCAGATGACCGTCAAACTCCGGTCCGTCCACACAGGCAAATTTCACTTCCCCGCCGACGACCAGACGGCATGCGCCGCACATGCCCGTGCCGTCCACCATGATGGGGTTCATGCTGACGATCGTTGGAATGCCCAGCTCTTTAGTGAGCAGGCAGACAAATTTCATCATGATCATGGGGCCGATCGCCACGCACAGATCATACTGTTTACCCTGATTCTGCACCAGGTCCCTGAGCACATCCGTGCCCATGCCCTTGCGAATGTAGGAACCGTCGTCGGTCGTCAGATACAGGTTGGAAACGGCGCTCATCTCTTTTTCGAGGATGATCAGGTCCTTGTTGCGGGCGCCGATGATGGCGTCCGCCGTCACACCGTGCTCATGCAGCCATTTGAGCTGGGGATAAACCGGCGCGGTGCCGACGCCACCGCCGACAAAGACGATGCGTTTCTTTTTGAGCTCTTCCGGATCCTCTTTTGTCAGTTCGGAGGGCTGGCCCAGCGGGCCGACGAAATCCATAAAGCAATCTCCCGCCTTGAGCTCCTTCATCCTCTGGGTGGAAGCGCCGATGGGCTGGAAAACGATGGTAATGATGCCTTTTTCCGAATCATAGTCGCAGATCGTGAGGGGAATCCTTTCACTGTATTCATCCACCTTCACGATGACGAACTGACCCGGAAGACATCGTCTTGCAACACGGGGGGCCTCCACATCCATACGGTAGATGTTGGCGGCGAGCATTTCAGCTCTGAGAATCTTGTACATGGTTTCTGCCTCCTTTATAAAACATGAAACACACAAGGTGAAAACGCAGGGGATAACCACGCAGGGGATAAGCACGCAGGGGATAACCA